>JAHEZE010000160.1 GCA_023251235.1 Sphingobacteriales bacterium
CACCCGGAATAATTATTTGTTCATGGCTGCTGGTTGCAGGTTGCGGGTTTTTTTGAGCTGAGCAGTTGATTGCTAACAGGCAATTGATAAGCAGAAAATAAAATTTCAGATTATTAATGATTTCCATTCTTCAAATTTCAGGAAAATTATTCTTAAGACCTTTTTAAATATTTGAATGGTTGCATCGGGATTTTTCTTTTACTTTGCGACGTTTACTATTTTTCTTTTTTTGCTGCGTAGAATAACTGGAGTATAAGTGTCCCGACGCAAACAAAGATGATTAGAATTCCTAAAGCTGGTAACAAAAAAATAGATATGCAACAAGTAAAAAGCGGTGATAAAGTGAAAGTTCATTATCATGGAAAATTAACCAATGGGGAAACATTTGATTCATCAGAAGGTCGCCAGCCACTGGAGTTTGAGGTGGGAGCCAGTATGGTCATTAAAGGATTTGATGACGGAGTTACCGGAATGCAGGTAGGGGAAAAGAAAACTATAAATATATTGGCGGAAGATGCATATGGGCCAATAAATCCCGAAATGCTGATTGAATATCATAAAGACCGTTTTCCTGCTGATGTGCAATTAGAGTTAGGAATGCCATTGGTAATGAGTAATCCTGCCGGACAACAGTTCCAGGTGAAAGTGAGTGAGATTAAAGAAGAAATAATTATTCTTGATGCTAACCATCCATTGGCAGGCGAAGAGCTGATTTTTGATATTGAACTGGTCGAAATTGTTGGCGGAAAACCATTGATAATAATGCCGTAGTCAATTTGCAATTGACAATTTTTAAAATACAATTGCCTTATAAATAAAAATAAAAGTTCAAAGCATTTTCATTTGCTCTGAACTTTTTTACAAATTGCCAATTGCATGTCGTCTGTTACTTTCTGTTCAGCCACCATCCAAGCCAGATCCCCACTAAGCCCCATGCAACTAAGTCATCAATTAAATTGCCATGAGTTGCTTCCAATGGAAGCTGCATCCAGTTATGTGACATATAGGGTCCCCATAACCATGAAAAGAAACCCAATGCTATTGCCGCCGCAAAAATCCTCATACCACTTGGCATACTACCACGGGAGATGATATAGATAAAAGAAAAAACAAGAAATAAATTAATCAAATAACCACGAATCATTGGCATCGTCATACTATTGTCAAAGCTTGTTACATAAGTTACCATTGCCATAGGGTTACCATTCGCTTTTTTCCTTACTTCCTGTTCGGTTTCCATAGAAGAACCGGGTGGAACCGTTGGCATCATATATACTCCGCCTTCTTTTAAATTAGAAGAAAGATTACGTAAAATGCTATCCTGTGTTGGTGTGTACTTTGATTCACTATAGTGAAAATGAAGTACAGTCCAGGATAAAAATTGCCATACAAAAACAAGCAATGCTCCAACTAAAGAGCCGATTAACCATTTTTTCATAATTGTTGGTTTTGATTTAAGCATAAAAGATAAAATGTTTGCCTGAGTTTCGCAAAAATGATTTTTTTTCCGGCTTTTGTAGCCTGATAAGACTTTGGTAGCGCCGCATGCCGACGCCTTGGTCGGCATCCCGACATTTATTGTCGGGACCATTCATCACCTGTAACCCGATAGCTATCGGGTCTGCTCATCATTCAATTCAGCGTATCTTCGTTTTCTATTTCAAAGTTATGTTTGAAAAATACAGTTTCACGGCAGCAGAAAGATTTCTCCGATATGTTCAGATTGATACTCAAAGCGATCCCCAGTCAAAAACAAATCCATCTACTGAAAAACAAAAAGAGTTAAGTAAAATTCTGGTGGATGAGCTTAAGAAGATGGGTGTAAAAGATGCTCATATGGATGAGTGGTGCTATGTGTATGCAACCATTCCTTCCAACATACAAAAAAAAATTCCGGTCATTTGTTTTTGCGCCCATGTAGATACGGCTCCTGATTGCAGTGGCACAGGAGTAAAACCAATTGTTCATAAAAATTACCGGGGACAGGATATTGTTTTACCCGATGACCCCATCCAGGTATTGCGAATGAATGATTACCCTTATCTTAAAACACAAATTGGAAATGACATTATCACCGCATCCGGGAAAACCTTACTGGGTAGTGATGATAAAGCCGGCGTGGCAGAGATTATGGATGTTGCCAACTTTTTAATGAACAATAAAGGTGTAGAACATGGGGAAATAAAAATTCTGTTTACACCAGATGAAGAAGTTGGAAGAGGAACAGAGAAAGTGGATTTTAAAAAGCTGGGAGCAGATATTGCCTATACATTAGATGGTGGTGATGCCGGCAGCCTGGAAGATGAAACTTTCAGCGCCTATGCCGTACAAGTGATTATTCATGGTGTTATTGCACACCCGGGTTATGCAAAAGATAAAATGGTAAATGCGATGAAGATCGCCGGTGAAATTCTTGCGGCATTACCCAAAGACCGTCTATCGCCTGAATCAACTGAAGGAAGAAGAGGATTTATTCATCCTGTAAGAGTAGAAGGCATTGCAGAAAAATGTAGCATAGATTTTATTATCCGTGATTTTGAAACTGAAGGATTAAAAAAGAAAGAAGATTATCTGCGTACGCAGATTGAAGAGTTAATGCGACTATATCCTAATGGCTCTTTTGAATTTCATGTTACAGAACAATACCGCAATATGAAAGAAATACTGGATCTCCATACACGGATAGTAGACTATGCAAAAGAAGCAATAGAAAAAGCGGGCCTGAAAGTAAAAATGGAAAGCATAAGGGGCGGCACCGATGGCAGCCGTCTTTCGTTTAAAGGATTACCTTGTCCAAACCTTTTTGCAGGAGAACAGGCCATTCATTCAAAATTGGAGTTTATCAGCATACAGGATATGAACAAAGCAGTAGAAACAATGGTTCATCTTGTGCAGATATACGAAAAGAAGAGTTGATTTAATTGTATTTTTAATTTGAAAATCTAAAACAGAAATATTATGCAAAATTTTATTTATGAATATTGGTGGGCAATTGCCGGGGTGATCATTTTCTTCGGATCATTCTTTTCTATCAACCAGGGTTTTATTGGAGTTGTTACTATGTTTGGAAAATACCGGCGTATAGTTCGTCCTGGTTTGAATATGAAAATTCCAATATTTGAATCAGTATATAAGAGAATTTCTTATCAGAACCGGTCTGTGGAACTGGAGTTCCAGGCTATTACCGGGGACCAGGCTAATGTATATTTCAAGAGTATGCTATTATATTCGGTGCAGAATCAGGATGAAGAGACTATTAAAAAAGTAGCTTTTAAGTTTATTAACGATAAAGATATGATGCAGGCTTTAATACGGACCATTGAAGGTTCTATCCGTACTTATGTAGCTTCCAAAAAGCAGGCAGAAATATTGAGCTTGCGCAAGGAAATTGTTGAATATGTAAAAGACCAGGTGGATCATTCATTGGAAAACTGGGGTTATCATTTACAGGACCTTCAGATCAATGATATCACATTTGACAAAGTAATCCTTGATTCCATGAGTAAAGTAGTGGCCTCCAACAATCTGAAAGCGGCTGCTGAGAATGAAGGTCAGGCATTATTAATTACTAAAACAAAAGCTGCAGAAGCAGAAGGTAACTCCATAAAAATATCGGCCGAAGCAGAAAGAACAGCAGCCCAATTGCGCGGACAAGGTGTAGCCTTATTCCGCCAGGAAGTGGCAAAAGGTATGACGGAAGCTGCAGAACAAATGAAACAGGCTAACCTCGATACCAATGTAATTCTTTTCAGCATGTGGACGGAAGCAATTAAGAACTTTGCTGAATTCGGGAAAGGAAATGTGATCTT
>JAHEZE010000024.1 GCA_023251235.1 Sphingobacteriales bacterium
CCCAGCCTGCCACGTCGAATGTCGTGGGAGCAAAGCGAAGGCACTCTTCATCGTTCTGTAATTTTACTGAACAAATGCTAATCATACTTGAAAAAGGCTCCGCTCTGTATTGCTAAAACAATATGAGTCTTATTCTCTAATTGTTTTTCTGATAGGTTATCTTGATAAGAAAAATCAATCTCATTAATTACATTGAACTTTTTTGTTTCAGGATTATACGCAACTTGTTTGCTACTTCTCGCTCCGGCATTTAAGACAATAAAAAAGTCAACATAGCTACCATTTTGACTTGAGGCCTCTTTTTTGAGTTCCTCAACTGAGTTTATTCGTTTCATAAATAATTCTTTTCCCAAAGTTAAGGACATGACCCTTAAAGTCCGTTGACTTAAAGGCCACAAAAGCTGACCTTCCTGGTATGGATATAAAACAAAAAGTCGGGCAACGGATACGACAATTACGTAAAGAATTAAAGCTATCTCAGGAAGCACTCGCCTTAAAAGCAGAAGTGGATAGAACTTATGTGACAGATGTTGAAAATGGGCGCAGAAATGTTTCATTAGAAATTTTGGAGCGATTGATTAAAGCATTGAATGTTTCAGTGACTGATTTTTTTAATTCAAAAGAGTTTAAGAAATAATGTCAATCCATCCTGGTGATATTATTTCTCATGCTCAAATGAGCTTAGAAGAAGGAGTAAGTCTTCAAAGGGGAATGAATTTTAGAATTAAGGGGGAAGCAACTGTTATTTTAATGTCTTTAAGAAAAGGAGCTCCTTATGCAGACACGGTAGAAGATAATGGAGAAACACTTATTTACGAAGGGCATGATGTACCTAGAAATTTAGCAAAAGATCCTAAAACAGTTGATCAACCAGATTATACTCCACGAGGAACTTTGACAGAAAACGGAAAGTTTTTTCATGCTGCAATGAAATTTAAAGATGGTAAAGCAGAAGCGGAGCTAGTAAAAGTTTATGAAAAAATAAAAGATGGTATTTGGGTTTATAATGGCTTTTTTGAATTGATTGATGCTTGGATTGAAAAATCTGATGGAAGAAATGTTTTCAAATTCAAATTACATATATCAGATAAAACTACTACTGAAAAGAAAAAAAGAAAAATTGAAATAAAAGATTTAGATCACAACCGAATGATACCGACTTCAGTTAAACTAGAAGTTTGGAAAAGAGACAAAGGCCAATGTGTTCAATGTAAAAGCAAGGACAATTTACATTTTGATCATATTCTTCCTTATTCAAAGGGTGGAACTTCTTTGAAAGCTGAAAACATTCAATTGCTTTGTGCAAGACATAACTTGCAAAAAAGAGATAAAATTCAATAAAATCTCCAAACCAACCGATCCGGCTTTGTGTTCTTCGCCTTTATCTGGCTCATATCATAGCTACGGATCTTCTTATCATGCATATCATGGCCATGGAATTAAGTTACATTCAGACAAATAAGATAAAGCGGTATGTTTTAGGACACAAAGTGATTTGTGTAAAACAATTTAGCGGGAGCAATAATACCTGAAGTGCTTAAGAACATGTTTGCTTTTAAGAAACATTGGAGAAATAAAAAAGGAGCAGTTACTTACTACTCCTCATCTTTTCTTTTAAAACCGATTTTTTGCCGGGGCGGTTGTGGCGGGTTCAACAGTTGCTTCAGATATTTAAAAACGAGTGCAAGGTCTTCATCATGCCCGGTAAGTTTCTTTTCTATTTTTTCTAATTGCAGTAAAATGTCTTTATGCGTCATTATCATTCCCCTCATCCGTGTAAACACTCTTATGATCTGTATATTCACCCGTATTGCTGTTTCACTTTTTAAAACAGAAGAAAGCATAGCTACTCCCTGCTCTGTAAAACAAAAAGGTGGGCGGCGTAATCCCATCTTTTCTGAATTGGAGGTCGCAAATTGCGACCTCCAATTTTCCAACTCTTCCTGGGTCATTTCGAACATAAAGTCTACCGGAAACCGGTCAATGTTTCTCCTGACAGCTTCTTTTAATCTACGGGTATCCACATCGTACAATTCTGCCAGATCTCTGTCCAGCATTACTTTCTGTCCACGAATCAGGTAAATTCTGTTCATTACCAATTCGTCGGGAATCATTAGTTCTTTTGTTGTTTTAGCCATAGACTTGATCTTCCAATCCAGAATATCAAAAACTTTTGAAGTCACAATTTGTGACCTCAAGATAAAACAGTCAATTATTATAAACTATACCACAAAGCGGTAATTCAGCGGAGTATTTTTTCCGGTAGCAAAGAAAGAATTTCTTCAACCTTAGCAGGTTTCAACTTACATTCCCAAATAATAATTACTTTCCACCCATCTTTTCTCAAAGCCTTCACCGCTTTTGCATCATTCACTTTATTGCTGTTTATCTTCTTCAACCACCATTTGGTTCTTGTTTTCGGAACAACAAAGTATTTGCAATTGCTATGTCCATGCCAGAAACAACCATGCCTGCCATCGGGCAGGCATGGGATGTGAGTTTTTAAATTTCAATAAAACGATTGTATGAAATAATATCATCTATCCTCCAAAGAGGCTTACATATTTACGGTAGATATAGGTCTTGCCATATTTTATTGTTTCATCTTTTGGCTTTAGTATATCCTTCGCCACAAAGCGGTCAATTACTTTTTGTGCACCTAACCGGCTAAAGCCCGTATGCGCCGCAACGGATGCTGCAGTTACTATTGGTGTTTTAAATAATTGCTGTAGCAACAATATTCCGCTGGCCGCTTCTCTTTTGCCAAGGCTTTGTATTTTTTTCATATCCGATTCACGCAGCGCATTTATTTTCCTGGAAACATCAATGCTTTCTCGGGCCGTTTCAATAATTCCATCCAGGAAAAAATGAAGCCAGGGTTCTGCTTTGCTGTTATGGTAATCGTTCAGCCGGTCATAATACAGTTGCCTGTGTTTTTTAAAATAAGCCGAAAGAAACAAAACCGGTTTTTCCAATACAGCCCTTTCAAATAAAAACAATGCAATGAGCAGGCGGCCTGCTCTTCCGTTACCATCGAGGAAAGGGTGTATAGTTTCAAACTGCGCATGCAGTAAGCCTGCCTGTATAAGGGGCATCATGTTTTCACGATGAACAAATTTTTCCCAATCATTCAGAGCCTTGTTCATGGCCTCAACGGGTGGCGGTACATAAGCTGCATTATCCGGTTTGGTTCCGCCAATCCAGTTTTGTGAGCGGCGAAACTCTCCCGGGTCAGCAAACTGCGAAGACCGGGCGCCAGTCATTAGTTCTTTGTGCAACTCCCGTACAAAACGCAATGAGAGCGGAAATTTCTTTAACCGTTTCATTCCATAGTTAAGGGCCCCGACATAAAACAAAATATCATCTGCATCGGTATCTTTTGTCTGCACACCGGCATCCAGTTCCAGCGCATCCATTAATGTGGCCCTTGTTCCTTCAATTTGTGAAGAGAAAGTAGCGTCTTTTGCAACATACATAAACAAAAAGAAACCAGCATCCGGTAGTGTTTGAGTAATGCCATCAAGTTTGCCGGTGAGCCTTTCGGCCATAGCCGCTTTGGCCAGTATTTCCGGTGAGAAATCCAGCAATTCTTTGGGCGGGAAATCAGCAGGAATAAAGGCTTTGAATCCTCCGGGTTGCTTTATGAATTTGCCTAAAACCATTTTTGAAAGTTAGTTTACAATTTTCTGTATATGTAAACTAAAATCAAAGATAGTTTCTTTTTGGCGGAGGAAGTAAACTAAAAGATTTTCTTTACAAGTAAGGAGAGGGCTTTTTCAGCTTTAGCAGGTTTCAGCTGGCATTCCCAAACTGTTATCACTTTCCATCCATCTTTTCTCAAAGCCTTTACCACTTTTGCATCATTCACTTTATTGCTGTTTATCTTCTTCAACCACCATTTGGTTCTTGTTTTCGGAACAACAAAGTATTTGCAATTGCTATGTCCATGCCAGAAACAACCATGAATAAAGATGATGGTTTTGTATTTTGCTAAAACTATATCCGGTTTGCCCGGTAGTTTTTTATTGTGGAGTGAGTAACGGAAACCTTGTGCATGTAAAAATTTTCTCACCAGCATCTCTGGCTTTGTATTCTTCGCCTTTATCTGCGACATATTATATCGCCGCTGCTCTGGAGTATGTACATCAGCCATTACGTACCGGTTCTTTTTTATTACCTAAAAATTAAAATCCTTTTTGCAAAGACGCTTCATACACTTTCTTTCCTTCAAACATTGTCCACAAAATTTTAGTGTCTCTCATTGCCTGGGGGTTAGCAGTTAATATATCCCTGTCGAGCATGATGATGTCAGCAGACTTACCGGGCTCCAGCGAGCCAATCTTTTTTTCTGCCATCAATGCTTTAGCGGCATTGATAGTATAAGCATATAACATGGCCATGCGGGGCATGCATTGTGTACTGTCCAATACACCCAATGGCCCAAGTCTTGTTTCTGCATAATAAATTGCTTCAAAAGGATTGGCCGAACTCACCGGCCAGTCACTTGCACCACAAATCGTCGTGCCTGCCTGCAATAAAGAACGGGAAGGGTATTGCCATTTATAAAGTGAAGGATCAATATATGGTTTTATAATATTCACGGTGGTTACATCACCAAAGGCCCAGAGCAATTGATAAGAAGCCAGCACATTTAATTTTCCGAAGCGTTCAAAATCGGAAGGCAATACTATCTGCAGGTGAGTAATCGTATGAGGAATTTTAGTATTGCCATTGGTTTTGCGAAGAACTTCAAATCCATTGAGTGTTTCTGTTACTGCCCTGTCACCGATGGCATGTACATGCACCAGCAAGTTTTGTTTGTCGGCCGCGATGGCAAACTTTGTAAATTTTTTCGGATCAAACATCAGCACTCCTTTTGATTGGGTGCCGGTGTAAGGCAACGACAACGCTGCAGTATGTGTGGGATATTCAATTACTCCATCAGCAAAAATTTTACAGCCGAGTATCTGTAAGTTTTGCTGATTGTATTTTTTTTGTAAAGCTTTTACAAAAGCAATCTGAAGCTGCGGATCAGCATCTGCATTACTGACAATGGTGGCAGCTATATGTGCTGTTAGTTTTCCTTTTTTGATTAACAAAGTATATGCATCAAGATAAGGCTGCTGTATATTAGCCGTTCTGCCTGCATTCGGATCAAGCCATGCAGTAATGCCCAACCGATTGCAATACTCCAATGCCTTTTCTGCTCCTTTATTATAGTTATCATCTTTGGGAATGGCAGCACCAATAATGCGGTAACCACTTTCACTTACAAAACCATTGGGTTCTCCTGATTGAGTGACACCATAAAATATTTTATCATCAGGTGCTAATGCCTTTATAAATTGTTTATTTAGCCCTGCACGATTCATCATGGTATTGTTGGCCCATGAAGTATGTCCATCCGAACCGCGCAACACTACCGGCTGTCCGGCAAATTCACCGGCATTGAATTGCTGAATGATATCATCAAGATGTGACCATGTACTGATATTGATTCCATGAATGACCAGTACATCACCCGTCATTCCTTCTTTTTGCTTCAGCATTTTTTTTGCATAGGCGGCCAATTCGTCTACAGATAAATTTTTATCACTGGTATTGGCTTTTGTTAAACCCATACCACCGCCGATAGCATGGATATGACTATCTACAAAACCCGGCATCAGGAATTTGCCTTTGCAATCAATTAACTCAGCAGCAGGGCTGACCGTTTTTTTTACTTCACTGTAACGACCGATGGCAATAATTTTTTTTCCTTTAATGGCTATTGCGTTTGCAAAAGGATGCAATGCGTCGGCTGTAAAAATGAGAGCATTGTAAAAAACTTTTTCCTGTGCAGCCAGCAGCAGGGGCAGAAAGAAGAGTAGCAATAGTTTTAATCGTTTCATATGTTTTTTAAAACTACTAAAAGCAGAGACATAAAAAAAGCCCCGCTTCCAGGGGCTTCTATAAAAAAATAATGCAGGTTATTTCTTTGGTCTCTTGTATTGTGCATACCATGTTATTTTTCCGCCCTTCAGCTGGTTAATATCATGATAGCTGGCTGAATCTACTTTCCCGGTTTTATAAGTATCGGTTTCATCATACCAGGTAACAATGTAACTATCTTTTTTATCGGTAGAATACATTTTATTCCAACCTGCCATAACAATCTTAACTGAACTAAGACTGTCCCGGTAAGTGGTCCACATTTTCATGAGATCCGCATTGGATTTTACCAAATGATCTCCGGTATTCATATCTACCGTTACAGTATCTGCCATTTCCTTTGAAAGCTCGGCGAAATTAGCATCCGTCCAATTCTTATAAGACATCAGCACCGTTTTCAGATCGGCATCTGATATATCCTGGCTCCAGCTGCTGGAATAAGTTGCCGTATATGGCAGGTCGACAGCAGCTTTATCTGTGCTGGCTGTAGCAGGTTTTTCAGCTTCAGTACCGGCAGCTTTGTCTTTGTCGTTATTACAGGAAATTAAAAATGCTCCAAAGCAGAAACATAAAAAAAACTTTTTCATACTTGTTTATTTTTTTTGGTTTGTGAATACAAGGTAGGTTATCAAAGGGGGAATTGGCAGGAAGAATAAGAATAGAAAGGTAAACAATATAACGGGAAGAAGAAAAGATTTTTTTATTTCCATTTAATATTACACCCGATACCTGGTCTCTGTTGCTCCGGCACAGGTTGGTTGTTAATTAAACAATCCAGCGCATGGCGGATATCTTTTCCGGTTACAGGTATTTCATTTCCGGGTCGGCTATCATCCAGCTGACCCCGGTAAACGAGCCGGAGATTTTTATCATAGATAAAAAAATCAGGTGTGCAGGCAGCGTCATAAGCTTTAGCTACCTGCTGTGTTTCATCATAACAATAAGGAAAAGGATAGTTTAATTGCAGCGCAACCTGTTTCATTAAAGTGGGTGAATCATCCGGATGATTGATTACATCGTTTGAACTGATGGCAACAAAACCAATCTTTTTATTTTTATAATCCATGGCCAATCTTACCAGTTCATCATTTACATGTTTTACAAAAGGACAATGATTACAGATGAACATAATTACAGTTGCTGCTTCGCCTTTTATTTCATTTAATGAAATTTGTTTTCCGGTTACTGTATTGGGTAGTGTAAAGTCAGGAGCTTTAGTACCCAGGGCTACCATTGATGAAGGAGTTCTTGCCATTGGATAAAGTTACTTCATAAAACAGATTTGCCTGACCGTTATGCCGGGTGTCTATTCAATTTTATAATTTTTGTTTGCTTTTGAATTCAGTAACTTACAGAAGGTCATTTCAAACCCGGCAGGGAAGGTTCTTATGAAACGGTTCTTACAATATTATTTCATTTTATTTTTCTTTTCATCTTCACTTTTAGCGCAGAAGGTTGTTTCCATGAAGATTAACGGCACGATTAATCCCGTTACCGCAGACTTTATTCATAATGGAATTGAAAAAGCAAAGAAGGAAAATGCAGAATGCCTGATCATTCATCTGAACACTCCCGGCGGTTTATTGAATTCAACAAGAGCGATTGTAAGTGATATGCTGGAATCGCCGGTGCCGGTAGTGGTGTATGTTTCTCCCGGCGGGTCACATGCTGGTTCGGCTGGTGTGTTCATTACACTTGCCGCTAATATTGCCGCTATGACGCCGGGCACTAATATTGGCGCAGCACACCCGGTAACCCTGCAGGCACAGATGGATACTACCATGAATGAAAAAGTTACCAATGATGCAGCTGCATTTATAAGATCGATTGCCGAAAAAAGAAATCGAAATATGGTTTGGGCCGAAAGGGCAGTACGGAGAAGTTATTCTTACACTGAAACGGAAGCTTTGCAGGATTCGGCCATTGATTTGATTGCAAAGAATGAACAGGAGTTGCTGGGTATGATTGATGGAAAAACAATTAAACTCAATTCCGGTTCAAAAATACTGCATACCCGATCGGCAACCATTGAAGAATATAACATGAGTATTTGGGAAAAAATACTGGACATTATCAGCGACCCGAACATTGCTTATATTTTATTGTTGATGGGTATGTATGGAATTTTCTTTGAGTTGTACAATCCCGGATCAATTCTGCCGGGTATTGTGGGGGTGATTGCTCTTATACTTGCATTTTATTCCATGAATTCATTGCCCGTGAATTATGCCGGACTGGCATTGATCATTTTTGCCATCATTTTATTTTTACTGGAAATAAAAATTGTGAGCCATGGTTTGCTGGCTATCGGAGGCACTATTTCCCTGTTGCTGGGTTCTATGATGCTGATAAAGTCCACTTCATCACTGGAGATGGCAAGAATATCACGCAGTATAATTTTTTCAGCAACGGTAGTGACGGCTCTTTTCTTTCTTTTTATTGTAGGGCTTGGCATAAGAGCACAACGACGAAAAATAGTTACCGGGATGGAAGGGCTGATTGGTAACATAGGCGAAGTAACAGAACTGCTTGCACCTACCGGCATTGTAAAAGTGCAGGGAGAAATATGGAATGCAGAATCCCTTACCGGAAATATCAGCATAGGGGAAAAAGTAAGGATAAAAGAAATGAAGAATCTGAAATTATATGTAGAAAAAATTCATCACAGTTAAAAATTAAATTATGGAACAGTTTCCTGTAGCAATCGTTGCAATTATTCTTTTTGTACTCATGATCCTGTCAAGCGCCATACGCATATTGCGTGAATATGAGCGGGGTGTTATTTTCCGGCTGGGAAGACTGATCGGCGGAGGTGGAATAAAAGGTCCGGGGATTATTTTCTTAATTCCGGTAATTGATAAAATGGTAAGAGTAAGCCTGCGCACCGTGGTGCTGGATGTGCCGCCGCAGGATATCATTACACAGGATAATGTTTCCATCAAGGTAAATGCCGTAGTTTACTTTCGGGTAGTAGAACCTCAGAAAGCCATCGTGCAGGTGGAAAATTTTTTGGCTGCCACTTCACAGATTTCTCAAACTACATTGCGGAGTGTTTTAGGTCAATCAGAACTGGATGACCTGCTTTCACAAAGAGAAAAAATAAACCACCGGTTGCAACAGATCATTGATTCGCAAACGGACCCATGGGGGGTAAAAGTTTCCAATGTAGAAGTAAAGCAGATTGATCTGCCGCAGGAAATGCAAAGAGCCATGGCTAAACAGGCGGAAGCGGAAAGGGAAAGAAGGAGCAAGGTAATTGCAGCGGAAGGAGAATTCCAGGCATCACAGCGTTTAGCCGATGCGGCAAAAATTCTTGCCGGAGAACCAAGTGCATTAACATTGCGCTACTTGCAGACCTTAAGAGAAATTGCTACAGAAAATAATTCAACAACCATTTTCCCGGTTCCAATTGATCTGCTGAGACCGTTTTTAAAAATCAACGAACTGAAATCATAATAGCTTTTTCTTTTTTGAAACGATTGCCTTGTAATCTTAAAAAAGACAGTCTATGGCAAAGCACAATGTTTATTTCAATTTACCCACCCGGGAGTTGGGCTATTCAGATATTATCATTGAAGTATTCAGCGATAATGAAAAATTTGGAACCATCACCATTTCCAAAGGATCATTGGAATGGTATCCGGCAAATGCCAAAAACCCCTACAAACTGGAATGGGAATTTTTTGATAAGGTGATCAAATCTTATTTTGAGAAATAAAAAAATTCCGGCTTGATAGCCGGAATTTTTTCTGCTAATACTTATTAAATCAAAATCTAAAGCCAAAACCTGCATTTACATTTAATGTACTTAACTGGCGGGTTTCTTGTACTGTCGGTTGTCCGGCGATGTTAATTTTGTAACCAGGTCTTGCATGATTATAGTCTGCATTAAAAATAAACACTCCGTTTTTTTTAAGATTATATCTAAAATCCATGCCAACTGACCACGGTGTAATTGAAGTAGCAGTGTTTCCATTCCCAATGGTTTTATTATCTACGATGATTACCGGGGTATTAAGGCTGGCAATTCCTGTTAAAAATTTTAAATCTACAAAGGCTTTGGAGCCTATCGTTTCTGTGAGTTTCGGGCCAATCATTAAACCAATGTATTCATAGATATCAATATCAGAGATTTGTACTTCGGTTGGAAGCTTTTTTTGAATATTGTAACGGGTATAAAATCCATTGAGGGCAATTCCAAAATTTGTTACTATGTTATATCCATAATTAACATTAAGATTCATGGCGGCTTTAGCATAACCAGCCTGAAAATTATTTTTGTTATTGGAACCAAAATCTCCCAATGGAAAAGAAGTTCCCGCACTAAAAGAAAGAAAGGATTTAGTTTCTTTTACAGGGTTGCTTTCCTGAGCCATTACTGTAAAGCCAGCTAATAATATGGCAAATGATAATAGAATTATTTTTTTCATCTTATTTAATTTTTTAATAAGCCCATCAACAAAAGATAATCAAGGCACAAAATATTACCGGATCAGTTTCTTCAATATGACCTTCGTGCCACGGAATAGTGATTTTTATCAATCACCCTCAATTTAAACAAGAGACAAGATTATCTTTTTTTATAAAATCCCTCAGGCAGGTAATTGCTTTCAATGTGAGTTTGTATCAGCAAATAGATTTCGGATTTTAAAAAGGTATTGTAATTCAGGGAAATATAAATAGCGGCAAGCCAAATTATATGACAATAATCAATCACAACGTTGATATTATGCAAATTATTATTTGTGAAGAGGTAATAACTATGTACTCTAAAATTTTTAAGTTATGGCAAAAAAACCAGCTCCCCGTAAGTATGTCTATTACTTCGGTGGTGGCAAAGCAGATGGTAATGAATCCATGAAGAACTTACTGGGTGGCAAAGGAGCCAACCTCGCCGAAATGGCCGGTCACCCAAAACTCCGTTTACCTGTACCTCCGGGTTTTACAATTACTACAGAAGTATGCACTTATTATTATGATCATAAAAAGATGTATCCAACAGAAATAAAGAGACAGGTGGAAGTATCGCTTGAAAAAATGGAAAAACAGATGGGTAAAAAATTTGGTGATGAAAAAAATCCATTGCTGGTGTCTGTTCGTTCAGGTGCCCGGCGCAGTATGCCCGGAATGATGGAAACAGTTTTGAATATCGGGTTAAATGCAAAAACCATCAAAGGGCTCATTGCACAAAGCGGGAATGAACGTTTTGTTTATGATGCTTACCGGCGACTGATCATGATGTATGCCGATGTGGTGATGGAAAAAGGGAATAACCATGAAGTAAAAAACGGGAAAGGCATCCGCAAAATATTAGATGAGAAACTGGAGCACATCAAACACAAACAGGGATATACCAATGATACTGACTTAAAAGTTGATGAACTGAAAACACTGGTGAAGGACTACAAAAGGACAGTAAAGAAAGTATTAGGAATGGATTTTCCCGATAATCCATGGGAACAACTCTGGGGCGGTATCGGTGCCGTATTCAGCAGCTGGAATGGAAAGAGGGCTGTGGAGTATCGCCGCATTGAAAAGATTCCGGATGAATGGGGTACAGCTGTAAATATTCAGGCGATGGTATTTGGTAATATGGGCAATGACAGTTGTACCGGCGTGGCTTTCACAAGAAATCCGGGTACGGGAGAAAATAAATTTTATGGTGAATACCTGATAAATGCACAGGGAGAAGATGTGGTAGCTGGTATCAGAACCCCGGCGCCGGTGAATGAATATTCAAAGAATGCCCAAAGCAAACAATTCAAAACGCTGGAAAAAATAATGCCCAAACTGTATAAAGAATTAGATGGTTATCAAAAACGGCTGGAGCAACATTATAGAGACATGCAGGATATTGAGTTTACTATTGAAAAAGGAACGCTATACATGCTGCAGTGCAGGGTAGGTAAAAGAAATGGAATTGCCGCTGTACGTATGGCAACAGAAATGCATTCTGAAAAACTGATTGATGCTAAAACAGCGGTCATGAGAGTGGGACCAAATCAGTTGGTTGAATTATTGCTCCCGATGCTGGATCCGAAAGCAGAGCATACGAATGCAGTAATAGCAAAAGGATTACCCGCAGGTCCGGGAGGTGCCAGGGGACGTGTGGTATTTTCATCAAACGATTCAGTGGAGTGGGCACATAAGGGAGAGAAAGTGATTTTAGTTCGTGAAGAAACTTCACCGGAAGATGTTGATGGCATGCATAAATCACAAGCCATTTTAACAACAAAAGGCGGCATGACATCACATGCTGCATTGGTGGCAAGAGGATGGGGTAAATGTTGCATTGTTGGTTGTGGTGATATTGAAATCCATGCTGACACAAAAACATTTCATGGAAAAAATGGAGTAGTGATAAAAGAAGGAGACTGGATTACCTTAAATGGTACAAAAGGATTGGTGTATGAAGGAAGCCTGCCATTGGTAGATATTGATCTTGATAAAAACCAATCATACAAGTACCTGATGAAGCTGGTGGATAAAATAAAAACGATGGGTGTTCGCACTAATGCAGAAACACCCGGCGATGCAGCACAGGGTTTAAAATTCGGTGCCGAAGGAATTGGTTTGTTCCGTACTGAACATATGTTTTATGGTGAAGGAAGCGAACAGCCTTTGTTCCTGCTGCGCAAAATGATTGTCAGCAAAACTTTGGAAGAAAGAAAATCCGCTTTGAATGAATTGTATATCTATGTAAAAAAAGATATAAAAGACACATTACTTGTAATGAAAGGTTACCCGGTAACTATTCGTCTGCTTGATCCGCCATTGCATGAGTTTGTTCCGCATGATGCAGAAAAACTTCATCAACTGAGTAAAGAGCTTGGTATAAGAATGAGTGTATTAAAAAGAAGAGTACTTGCCCTGCATGAAAACAACCCGATGCTTGGTCACCGTGGTGTAAGACTGGGAGTCAGTTATCCTGAAATAACAGAGATGCAGATAAGGGCCATATTTGAAGCAACTGTTGAAATAATAAAGTCCGGTAAAAAGGCATTTCCGGAAATTATGGTGCCGGTTACCTGTACGGTGAATGAACTTATACATCAGAAAGCGATTGTGGATCGTGTATATATAGATGTGTGTTCGGAAATGAAGGTGAAATCCATTCCGTATTTATATGGTACCATGATCGAGATACCAAGAGCAGCATTAAAAGCAGGACGTATGGCAGAAGTAGCTGATTTCTTCAGCTTTGGTACCAACGATCTTACACAAATGAGTTTTGGATTCAGCCGCGATGATATTGGTGGATTTTTACCAAATTATCTTGATCAGAAAATTTTGCACGACGATCCTTTCCAGACCATTGACCAGGATGGGGTAGGAGAACTTATTAAAATAGGAACTGAACGTGGCCGCAAAACAAAACCCAAACTGAAAGTAGGTATTTGCGGTGAACATGGTGGAGATGCGGAGAGTGTAAAATTCTGTCACCGTATTGGTATGAATTATGTAAGCTGTTCACCATTCCGTGTGCCGATAGCCAGGTTGGCTGCAGCACAGGCGGCTGTTATGTATAATAAATAAAGGCATTAGTATTTATCTGAAAATGGATAACAGGGCTGGTGATTCTTCACCGGCCTTTTTTATAAGAATAAAAAAACCGGAGCGATATTAACCCCCCGGTCTTTCAATTAAGCAGTACTTACTTATTGATCTTCTTTAACTGCTTTGCCGGTTTGATCAATATACATCCACTTGCCATCTTTCATTACACGGGCAACGCCATCAGTAAAAGTTTCCGCAAAGCTGTAACGAAAAGGAATGACTTCTTTTCCATTTTTGTCTATAAATCCCCATTGCATTTTACGATTGGATACCGGGGCAAGACCACTGTTAAAACTTCTGGCATTGTTGTAGTTCATTGGAATTGCAAGATGACCGGTCGTATCTATAAATCCATAATTATCGTCTTTAGCTACTACGGCAAGGCCTTCTTTAAAAGAAAACACCTCACTGTATTGTGGTTCTACAAACTCTTTACCTGTACTATCAATGAATCCCCATTTATCGTCTTTCATAATACCCGCCCTTCCTTCTGAGAAAGTCATTGCTGCATTATAAATCAAAGGAATCATCAATTTACCCTGTTCATTAACATAACCACGCTTACCATTTTTTTCTACCAACGACAATCCGCAAACACATTTACTTACATTTTCATAATTTTTCAGCCATAGTTGTCCGTAGTTATTAATAAAAAGAATTAGTAATGCAGGAAGAATAATACCTCTTTTCATAAACATGAGTTTTTATGTTATGAAAAATTATTTACAAGGTTAAGGTAGCTTCAATTACAGAGCAGGAGTATGACTTTTAGCAGCTATTAGGTTGATTTTTGAGTATAAATCAGGGAATTTTCTTCTGATGAACCCAAATCACACAGTCTTAATTCTTATAAATCTTTCCATCCTTCATTACAAATACCACTTTCTCCAATCTTTTAATATCCTGGATTGGATCACCGTCTATTGCAATGATATCTGCCATAGCCCCTTTGCTGATTTCGCCGATCTGCCCGCTTTTGTTTAATAATTCTGCAGCCACAGATGTTGCGGATTTTATCGCTTGCATAGCTGTCATTCCCCACTGAACATAATAAGAGAACTCACGGCTCTGTGGAATTTTACTCCAGTCAAATCCACCTGCATCAGTTCCGAAAGCAATTTTCACTCCTTTTTGTAAAGCTTTTTTAAATATCCCCGGTAACGAACGAAGCATTTGTGCATTGATGGGATTCCCTTCCTTTGCTCTTCCTTCAGCTACATAATCAATGACAGTAGCAGTAGGACACCAATAAGCATTTTTCTTTATCATCAGGTCCATACATTCTTCATCCATGCCAAAACCATGTTCAATGCTTCTGGCGCCGGCATTCAATGAATACAAAATTCCATCACGGGTTACCGCATGTGCCGCCAAAAATTTTCCTGACCTGATCGTTTCATCTGCAACGGCTTCAATTTCTTCTATGGTAAAATTTGGCCTGCTGCGAAAACTACTGTCCGGAGTCCGGTAATAACCACGGTCAGCATAAATTTTTATCCAGTCTGCCCCATAACTTATTTGTTCCCGAACTGCTCTTCTTGCTTCATCGGCACCGGTAATTTCCTGAATGCCTTTTGGCATGTGCAGTTCCCAGCTATATTCATAATTACTCAATGAATAATGCCCGGTTGTATTGATAGCTCTTGTAGAAACAAACATCCTTGGCCCGGGAATGACGGCATTATTAATTGCTTTTTTCAGATCCACATCGGCATACATAGCCCCCTCAGTTTCCAGATCGCGGATCGTAGTAAAGCCATTCATCAATGCAATCTGGCAGGAAACACTTCCTCTTAATGTACGGTAAGGAATACTTTCTTTTAAAATCTGCGGATCATATTCTTCCGCCGTTACATCTCCCTGCAATAACACATGGGTATGGCAATCTATTAAACCCGGAAGCACAGTTTTATTACTCATATCAATTATGGTGGCATTGCGTGGTATTGCACTAAAGTCTGTAATTTCTTTTATCAAATTACCTTCTATTATGATGGCTTTATTCAATTGAGGCTGATCACTTTTACCATCAATCAGTTCGCCGCATTTGATCGCTATGGTTTGAGGGATAACCATTTGCTGTATAAATATTAATAAAACAAGCAAGAAGTAGTTCATAAAAAAAAATTTAGAAAAAAAGGTACAACTATTTTAATCATAATTGATTAAACAGGGCATGACTATTTTTTTAACAAACTAATTTTTTTTAAGACAACCATGGATTGATAATTGCCGTTATCAGGCATATCACAAGTAGGAAACCATGTGAGGAAGATTTACTTTAAAAAAATATGTAGTATGAAATCAATTAAAACAATTAGGTTAATCATTACATTAAGTATGTTAATGATACTTTATTCTGCCTGTAGTAAAAGCAGTTCTGGTTATGGTAGTGGGGGAACCGGTAGTAATGGCGTAAGTGCGGCAAATACAATTACTATCAAATCCATGGCTTTTTCGTCCAGTAGTTTATCTGTAAAAGTTGGCACAGTGATAAAATGGCAAAACGATGATGGCGTATCCCATAGTGCAACTTCCGATGATGGAACAAGTTTTGATCTTACGGTGTCTGCCGGAGCTTCAGTAACCTTTACCTGTAGTTATGCCGGAACATTCCCGTACCATTGCAAGTTCCATCCTGGAATGACAGCTTCTCTTACAGTATCTCCATAAAAGGATTTTACAAAGTAAACCTTATTCAATATATATATAGCAGCAGGATTATTACCTGCTGTTTTTTATTCAACAAACTGAAAGATTAATTCTATTTCTTAAAACAGGAAAGGGCTGTTCGCCAGATTTATTAATTTCACCATGAAAATTAAATACATGGGCATTCGCATTTTTATAACCGGCGGCACTTTTGATAAGGAATATAATGAACTGAACGGGCAGCTTTATTTTAAAGACACTCACCTGAACGAACTTTTGGAAATGGGCCGCAGCCTGGTACCTGTTGTAATAAGAACACTGATGATGATCGACAGCCTGGAAATGAAAGAACAAGACAGGGAATTGATTGCTCATCAATGCAATCATTGTGAAGAAGACAGAATAGTGATTACACACGGAACAGATACCATGGTTGAAACCGCAAAGGTGCTGGCAGAAAAAGTAAAGAGTAAAACAATAGTACTTACCGGCGCGATGATACCTATCAAGTTCGGAAGCAGTGATGGGTTGTTTAATCTTGGAAGTGCACTGGCATTTGCCCAAACTTTACCTGCTGGTGTGTATGTTGCAATGAATGGTCTTTATTTTTCCTGGGATAATGTTAGAAAGAATAAACAAACAGGTGTTTTTGAAGAACTAAATTGATGAATACTGATAGTTTTCCAAAAGATGGGCAAGACCCTTTTCAGGATAATACCCTTTTATCGGAGCAAAAAACTCAATGATCTTTCTAAAATCAGCGACTTCATCTCCTGAAGCATAAAATGGTTCTGCTATGCTCAATTCTTTTTTACTGTAATCAAAGCCTACCATTATTATAGGTACGTTGGCTTTTTTGGCAATATTGTAAAAACCGGTTCTCAGGCGTTCTACTTTTTTTCTTGTGCCTTCAGGAGAAAGAGCTATATATAAATTATCTGCTGCAAAGAATTTATCTACCACCTGGTCCACTACGCCATGCTTGCTGAAACGGTTAACCGGGGTGCCACCCAGCCAACGGAATAAAAGTCCAAAGGGGCCCTTGAACAATTCTTCTTTGCCTAAAAATTTACCGTGTTTTATTTTCAACACACTGCGAAAAGCAATACCTATAAGAAAATCTTTCCAATAAGTATGGGGAGCAACAATAATAATTGCTTTCTTCAAATGATGAGGAAAATTATTCAAAGCTTTCCAACCGCTAAGCTTCAGGTATAATTTCCAGAAAAAAAGCATAGTTCTATATCTGTTTAATTGAAGTTAAGTATTATACCAATAGAATGGTTGTATGTAATAAATGAACCCGATCATTGAAATTATCCATGTTTATTTTGTTATTATATCAAGTTTATATTTAAGTTTACATTGTATTAATTTATGATTAACTAACACCATTGAATTCTTTCATGCAACATGCATCTAAGCATACAAATCTTCTGAAGGCCGAACCATATTTTATCTGGGTACTGGCGCCGCAACTGGAAACCGACGATCCCAATCTTAAACACTATTACGACTTCGATGCAAATATCGGTGAGTTTACAAGAGCATTTAATGAATTGAAAATGCAATGGAAATGGCAATACGTTACAATCAAGAACTTTAAAAGTGTCATTGACTACATAGCTGAATCAGCAAACGGGCATATTCCCATTGTATTTAATTTATGCGATGGGGATGAAGTAAACGGAGCACCGGGTTTATCTGTTATTAAATACCTCGAGGAAAAAAGTCTTATTTCTACGGGGGCAAGGGAAGCCTATTATTATCTTACGACTTCTAAAATCACCATGAAGCAAGCCTTTGATAGGGCCCGCATTCCAACAGCACCATGGTTGTCCATAACAAATGCGAAGCAGGATCTTAGGGGGTATTGTAATAAAACGGGGACGCCATTAATTGTTAAACCGGCTGTATCCGGCGGTAGTATGGGCCTGGGTGTGAAAAATGTGGTGAACAACGATGAAGAGCTTGCAACACTTGTTCATGAATTGTATAACGGTTATCATGGCTGGGATTTTACTTTCGGTGGGTTAGTTGCTGAAAAATTTATTACCGGTCCGGAGTTCACCACTTTTGTAGTGGGATCTTATAACCAGCCAAAACAAGCCTTTATTTATCAGCCGGTAGAAAGAATATTTAATAAGCGGTTACCAGAGCATGAAAAATTTCTTTCTTTCGATCGTCTCTGGGAAACATACGAAGACGAAAAACCCTGTGGCAATGGCGTATATGAGGATTTTTATAATTATCATAAACCGGACTCTTCGCTGAATGATGCCCTCTGTAAAATAACATGGGATGCCTTTTGTGCGGTGGAGGGTACAGGTTATGGACGTATTGATATAAGAATGGATAAAGAAACAGGTAAATTGTTTATCCTGGAAGTAAATGCTCAATGCGGATTGAGCGAAGACGAAAACCACACTTCAATCGGGGCAATGGTTCGCCTGGGTAAACATGGATTCAGTCATATGGTCGGCGCAATTCTTGAAAACGCATTGCTTACCAAAATAAAACCGGCAACCGTTCGGAAAGCCCGTAAAAAATCAGTGAAGCAACTTCGCTAAAGATTTTTCTGTAACTATACATATAAATTGACTGTATGAAGATTTGTGTTTTGCAACCCGACTATTCCCCTTCCAAAGTAGATTACCAGTATTATGATCCGGCCCGTAATCTTTCATCTCTTATTCCTGAAGCTCAGGTGGATCATGTATTGGTAAATAAACTGACTACTTACAAACAATTAAAAGAGCTGAAGAAAAAAAACTATGATTGCTATGTAAACCTCTGCGAAGGATATCCTGATTGGGAAGTACCCGGGTATGATATATATTTCAATGCAGAACTGCTGAATTTGCCTGTTACCGGGCCAGGGACCAAATTGTTTGATGTGCCTAAACGGATCATGAAATATGTAGCGTATTGTGAAGGAGTAAGAATCCCGGCATACACACTTATTCATTCAATGAATGAAATAGAGAAGAATATTACTCATTTAAACTATCCTCTCTTTGTAAAACCGGCGCATATCGGGGACAGCATCGGTGTAGATGAACATTCTCTCATACATAATAAAGAAGAGCTTTTAAAAAAATGTTCTACAATCATTGATGAATATGGTCCGCTGTTAATTGAAGAATATATTGCCGGCAGAGAATTTACTGTACTGGTGGCGGCAAATGCGGAAAACGAAAAAGAGTGCACGGTCTTCAGGCCAATAGAATATATTTTTCCTGAAGGAAAGGAATTTAAAACCTATGCGCTCAAAACTTCTGAACTTCATCCCGATTGCAATCATGCCTGTGATGATCCTGAACTGGATAAACAACTACGTGAAGCGGCCCGCAGAATTTTTATTGGATTCGGTGGTGTTGGTTATGCAAGAATGGATTTCAGGGTGAATGATAAAAATGAAGTTTATTTTCTGGAACTCAATTTTACCTGCTCTGTTTTTTATACCGATGGTTATGAAGGTTCGGCTGATTTTATTTTAAAGTTTGATGGCATTGGTCAGGCTGGATTCTTACGACATATTATTAAAGAGGCAATAGCACGTCATCAGCGGAAACAAAATTGTTTTGATATTCGGGGCAATTCCATTTCAGGATTTGGAATTTATGCCAACGGGGATTTAGTGGCAGGAGATATCGTTTTTAATGGCGAAGAAAAATCACAACGATTGGTTACCCGCCGGCACGTTAATCAGAACTGGAGCGAAAATGATAAAGAACATTTCCGTCGTTATGCCTATCCTATCAGCAAAGAAGTTTTCATAATCTGGGATAATGATCCACAGGAATGGGCTCCCCAAAATCATAGCTGCGATGCTAATTGTGCCTATGACGGATTAAATGTTATTACACTTCGTGATATAAAAAAGGGAGAGGAGCTTACCTTGGATTATGCCCAATTTTTGGATAAGAATATGGAGCCTTTTCATTGCAACTGCGGCTCAATCAACTGCCGTGGGTTAATAATGGGTATGCCCAACAACTCCATTACTCACCGTGAAACCTTATTGGTAAAAACAAATAAAGAGGTAAAAGCAAGAACCGGTTCATAGACGTAATTTGGTTTTATGAAAACCATCCGGCTGATAGTAAAAGGCAAAGTGCAGGGTGTATTTTACAGAGCTTATGCAAAAGATATAGCCGATCAGCTTGGCATAACAGGATGGGCGAAAAATCTTCCCGATAAAAATGTTGAAATAATTGTCACGGCAAACGACAAACTGCTACGACAGTTTGTTGAGCGCTGCAAACAGGGCCCGCCCAGGGCTAACGTGGATGAAGTAATCATTGAGGAGTTAAATATCGGGGAGTTCAATGGTTTCAGGATAATCAGGTAACTTCAATAAAACTCCTTGTTATGCGAAAATTTTTCTTCTCTCTGACAATCTTTGTTGCTATTCATCTTCCTGCACAAAATCTTAAATCTGGCGGTGTTCTCAAACCCGAACAGGCCATCATGGATATACGGCATTATACCGTTGCACTGGATGTGGACCCGGTGCAAAAATCTATTAATGGGTATGCTGAAATTGATTTTAACCTTCTAAAACCCACTGGTAATTTATTATTTGATTTCTGGCATGGGCTTACCATCAGTCAGCTTTGGGTAAATGGAAAAACAAATACTTATACTCACACCAATGATGATTATATAAAAATTTCATTAGCACAGGAATTGCCCGTAGGAAAAGTGAAAGTGAAAATTGCTTATGCTGGTAAACCTGCAATAGCTGTGAGACCGCCATGGACTGGCGGTTTTCAATGGGAAAAAGATACAATTGGTAATCCCTGGATTGCTATTACCTGCCAGGGCGAAGGAGCAAAAATTTATTTTCCCTGCAAGGATCATCCCAGTGATGAACCGAATGAAGGCGCCGATCTGATTATTACCGTTCCTAAAGGTTTAGTGGTGGCCGGTCCGGGGTTGCTTCAAAATGTAATTACAAAAAAAGATAAATCTACGTATCACTGGAAAACAAATTATACTATCAGCAATTATTGTATTGTTTTCAATATTGCAAAATACAAAGTGACCAAAAGAATTTATACAACTATTAATGGCAACAATGTGCCGATGGAGTATTATGTGCTGGAACAAAATTTAGATAAAGCAGAGCATTTGCTTGATTTGTATGAACAATCCTGTCACATTCAGGAAAAATATTTTGGCGAGTACCCGTGGGTAAAGGAAGCCATCCGTGCTTCTGAAACGCCGCATCTTGGTATGGAGCATCAAACCAATATTGCTTATGGTAATAAATACAGGTATGAAAAATTAGGCGGCAAAGATTTTGACTGGTTATTACATCACGAGTTTGGACATGAATGGTGGGCAAACAAAGTCACTAACCGGGATTGGGCGCATATGTGGATACAGGAAGGTATTTGCAGCTTTGGCGATGCCATGGCAACAAGAGAACTGGCCGGCGAAGAAGCATACCTTAAAAGAATGCAGCAAACCGCCAGGAACATAAAAAATAAATTCCCGGTGGTAAGGGGTGATGAAGTGGATTCCGATAGCGCTTATCAAGGAGATATTTATGGCAAGGGGGCTTTCTTCATGCATACACTCCGGTATATTATGGGAGATGATGTTTTTTTCCCGACCATAAAAAAATTAGCTACCGATCCGCAATACACTTATGACAATACGGTTGTTACTTCCGATGTTGAAAAATTGTTTAGCGCTGCATATGGCAAAAGCCTGGAACCCATTTTTCATCTTTTCCTTTATACAACTGATAAACTGGAAGTGTATGTAAAGCAAACCGAAGAAAATAAATATTTAATTCAATTACTTAATCTTGATATGTCAATCCCGATAGATGTTCAGACAGATGCGGGTATTCAACGTCTCATAATTGATAAGAAAGGAGTATCTGTTACAAGTAAAACTGCCATACAGGTTGATCCCAAAGTGTATTATCTGAAAAAACTGATTATAGAATAAGATAGTAGTAATACCATTTTATCCATCAGGCCTTTGTTGTAATTTTCCATTCATGAAAAGATTTTTTATAAGCCTGCTGGTTATAGGCAGCAAATCCTTTTCCCAGCATGAAATTCCTTTATGCAAAACAACCGAAGATATTGCTTTCAACGAGAGATCTTCTTTTCAAAGAACAATTCTGGTGGCCAGATCTTCAGCTTCCTCCAATTTCCAGGTAAGTTATTATCGTTGTATTTGGGATATTGACCCTGCCGTTAGGGTTGTTAAAGGAAATATTACTTCGCATTTTACAACCAATACAACAACCAATACGATCAGCTATGATCTTTCAGATCAATTGACGGTTGACAGTGTTTATTATCATGACAGTAAGACAAGCTTTTCAAGACCGGGAACCGATCTTTTGCAGATCAATTTTCCGGTTTCAATAAATGCCGGGCAAAAAGATTCGGTTACTGTTTTTTACCAAGGTATTCCCCCCTACTCTGGTTTTGGGACTTTTAATCAAACAACACACAATGGGGTGCCTGTTATCTGGACTTTATCCGAACCCTATGGTGCAAAAGACTGGTGGCCCTGCCGCAATGGTTTGGATGATAAAGCAGATTCCATTGATATGATCATTTCCTGTCCTGATGCTTATCGTGCTTCTTCGAACGGAATGCTGGTAAACGAAACTGATAATGGAACCATACGAACTGCTTTTTACAAACACCGTTATCCTATTGCCTCTTACCTGGTAGCATTTGGAGTTACCAATTACAAAGTTTTAAATCATAGTGTACAACTTGGAAACATAAATCTTCCCATGATAACTTATTGCTACCCGGAAAGTGAAACTTCTTTTCAGTTGAATACGCCAAAAGTTTTACAGGCATTATCTCTTTATCACCAGTACTTTGGTGCTTATCCTTTTATCAATGAAAAATATGGTCATACCCAATTCAGTTGGGGAGGAGGCATGGAACATCAAACCAACAGTTTCATTATAACACCTGAAGAAAACTTGATGGCGCATGAACTGGCACATCAATGGTTTGGAGATAAAGTCACCTGCGGCAGCTGGCAGGATATCTGGCTGAATGAGGGCTTTGCTACTTATCTTTCTTATTTCTATTTTGAAAAAATTGATCCGGCTGGTCATTTAAACCGCTTAAAAAATCTAAGCAATTCAACTACCAGTGCACCAGACGGCTCGGTTTGGGTAAATGACACAGCAAACATTAACCGCATTTTTAGTGGAAGACTTTCTTATAACAAAGGAGCTTATGTGTTGCACATGCTCCGGTGGGTTTTAGGGGATACTCTTTTCTTTCGTGGAATAAGACAGTATTTGAGTGATCCGAAACTTGCTTATGGATTTGCAAGAACAGATGATTTAAAAAGAAACCTGGAACAGGTGAGTGGAAAAGATTTTTCAGAATTTTTTAAAGACTGGTTTACCGGGCAGGGATATCCGGCTTATACGGTAAAGTGGACACAGAACAATAATAGCTGGGCCAGAATTACAATCAGCCAGGTCACATCCCATGCATCTGTTTCATTTTTTGAAATGCCGTTAGCATTGAACTTTAAAAATGCCACCCAGGAAAAAACTGTAGTAGTAAATAGTAGTACTAACAATGAAATATTTTGGGAAAACATCGGGTTCAAAGCTGATACTGTAATAATTGATCCGGAATATTGGGTGCTTTCAAGAAATAATATATCAGTTAAAGAGAATGCCATAACGACAATGGTGAATGATATTAAATTATACCCGATACCTGCAACTACCGGGATTACAATACGGATAAGAAATCCATCCGGCAACGATTTCCAACTCAGGGTTTATAATACTGCCGGGCAATTGCTATCAACCAAACAAGTGACAACTTCCGGAAGGGATGAAGAAATTCAATTTAACTTCTCTCAATTACCAAGGGGAGTATATTTGTTACGTCTCGAAGCCGGTGATTTCCATTTAACCCGCCGGATTGTTTTGAAATAATTTATAAATTTTGAATGGCAAGGCGAAAAAAGAAATCTTATACAAGCTGGCAGTTCTTACTGGCCTTTTTTCTTATGTTGGCGATTATCATATTAGGATATGAATGGTGGAATAGCCATCGTTCAAAGTTTGTACACTATGCAGCATTTGGAATTTCTATACCTGAAAATTTTTCTATTCATGGCATAGATGTATCAAAGCATCAGCAAACCATTGCCTGGGAAGAAGTAGAAGCTATGCAGGTAAAAAATATAAAAATAGGGTTTGCTTTTATAAAGGCAACGGAAGGAATCAGCAATACCGATGCACAATTTTACCGCAACTGGAAAAAATCAAAAAGGGCCGGGATGATTCGCGGCGCCTATCATTTTTTTCTTGCCACAAAAGATGGAAGAGAACAAGCAGAAAATTTTATTAAAGCAGTTGATCTGGACGCAGGTGATCTGCCACCCGTAGTGGATATAGAACAAAGCTTTGGGGTTAGTACTTCTGTTTTGAAAAATGAACTGAAAGAATGGCTTGACGTAGTGGAAAATTATTATGGAGTAAAGCCAATGATTTATACAAATGTGGATTTTTATAACCACTATCTGAATAAAGATTTTGACAGCTATCCTCTTTGGACAGCACACTATTTTCAATACGACGCACCACACATCAATCGTAACTGGGCTTTCTGGCAGCACAGCGAAGAGGGCAGAGTGAATGGTATTTTAACTAAAGTCGACTTTAATGTTTTTAATGGAGATTCTACAGCATTCAGAAACCTGCTGGTCAATTAATTAGTTTTCGGCTGTCGTTTGATTTAACTTATATTGGTAAAAATCAAACCGGTTAAAGATGGCATTTGGCATGGATCCCGAGGTGACAAAGTATTTTAAAAAAATACTCAACTCACTGTTTGCTTTTTTAATATGGATGTTTATTAATATTACAGGCGGCATCTACTTCGGTCTTGCTTTCAGGGAACATTTCCCGCTTATTATAAATATTCTATTTTATTTGTGGCTGGCCCTTAGTCTTGGTTTATTGCTTTGGTATTATTTTAAAATATGGGGGAAGTAACAATTGACTTGTTCAATTCGTTAAAGAATAATAAATACTTTTATTGATAAACATTTTGTCGGGGATGATTTTTTATTTTTAAAACCCAGAAATATTACTATGGAGATAAAACGAATAAGCAAATGGGTAGTTATTTCAGGAACTCTTATTATATGGTCAATCAAGTTTGGTATTCGACCTTATTGTAAATGCGATGGGTCGTTGAATTTTTTTTTAGGTATTGCCCCTAATCTTGTTGGTTCTTTTCTGATTCCTTTCGCAGCCTGTTGGTTCTTTACAGGAAAAAATTTTCTGCTGGCAAGAATTTTCCGCATTCAATCATTAAATGAGCTTTTGCTGGTTTGTTTTATGGGATTCGGCATGTTGGTGATAAACGAATATCTTCAACTCATTCCTTTTTTTAGAAGAACCTTTGACTATTTTGATATCCTTTCTTCTTTTTTTGGTCTTACTGTTTCCTATTTTGTTTTTTGGAGAATATACAGCCGGGTCCTGTTCCGGTATTATCCGGATTAATTCTTTGTATCAAGAATCAGCGGTGTATTTCCTTTACCCATTACTACAATTTTGGCGTTTTGAGAAAGAGCAATTTCTTTTAATGCCTTTATCTGTTCATACTGAAGTTGCTGGTCTGTTAGGCCTTGGTTGATAATATGCTGGTAATCGGCAATTCCCTGCGCTTCCACTCTTTTTCTTTCGGCTTCCTGTTTTTCTTTTTGCAAAACAAACTGCATTTTTTGTGCTTCCTGTTCTGCATTGATCTTTCCTTCAATAGTTGCTTTTACAGATTGAGGAAGGGTAATATTTCTTACCAGTAATTGTTCCAGAAATAAACCTCTTTTTTTAAAATCATCTTCGATACTTTTAAAAATCCTGTTTTGAAACTCATCCCGCTTGGTGGAATAAAGAGACACTGCCTCATAATAAACGGAGTTATCGCGGATTTTTGTACGGGTTAAAGGCCGCACAATTTTATCTACATAATTAACACCGGTTTCCCTTACCAATCTTGGGGCATCAGCTTCTGTCAAACGGAAAAGCACAGTAAGATCAATAGTTACTTCCAGGCCGTCTGCCGTTAATACCCTGATGGCATCATCACCCATTTTCAGGCCTTCGTCATGCACTCCACTCATAGTATAATTTTGGGTTTTAATATCCAGCCGGCTTACTTCCATTAAGGGATTTATCATATGTATCCCGCTTTTCAAAACATCATTTTGTACTTTTCCGAAAAGAGATTTTACTCCTACCTGCCCGGCGTCAATTTGAACAACTGAAGCCATTAATAGCCCCAGCACTATTACTCCCAGCCCTACTAATTTTACAGGACCTCCATATCGTTGAATGGGGCTTGTATTACGGGAAATAGCGATACCAATAATCAAAACGATTAATCCAACTATTATAATTGCCATAAAAAAATATTTTAGTTTATATAAATAAATGTACTCTCTAACTGCTGTGATCTGATATTATTAACCACCCTCCATTGATTTTCCTGAAAACTAAAGTAAAGTGCCCGCCTATATCGCCAATACTTCTTTGCAGAGACCATTTACCAATAACATGATAGTATTCTGATGAAAGCCGCTTTACCTGGATAAGGTTAAAAGTAAGTTTTCCCATAGAAGTTGTATCAGGATATCGTTTTTTGTAATTAGCTAAAGTATTATTATAGCCATAAGTAATACCCGAACTCCCGATAAACATAAGGGAATCACTTTCCCAATACCCTTTCATAAAAGTATTTACATCTCCACGGTTCCAGGCTTCATTCTGGGTGGCTAAAACTTTCCTTACCGCTGCTTCATCTTTTGATTGACCAATTGATGTTACAGAAATTAATAAAAATAAAAGTGTATAGAATTTTTTCATGTCCGGCATTTTAAACCATGGTCAAGGTAAGTAAAATCGGATAACAATAATTAATGATTGCAGTCAGAGCTATGGCAGTGTTTGGCGAGACGACACAAACGCCAGTTTTGAAAATGAGCAAATAAGATAAGAAAAATAGCCGGGATCAGGAGCCAAAATTGAAAATTAAAGACAAATTGTTTTACAATCAGGAAAGCCATTCCACCAAAAAAGGAAAATAAAGGAATGATTTTATGATGATGTTTGAGATATCCATGCCAGAGGGTGTATCCACCAATCACTAATGCAAGTAAAATCATACCTGCTTCAAAAAAGATATTATGCAGAATATTTATTCCAAACAAAGGCAGGCTGCTTAGAAATAAGGGCAATAAGGCACAGTGTATTGCGCAGGCCAATGCAGCTGATACTCCAATAGCTTCCCAGTTGATGTGTATTTTCATTAAGGCACAAAGATAATTATCTTGCAACATAGTTGCAAAATAATCTATCTTTGCTTTTCCTCTTTAGCGGGCAAAACGAATTTAATTTTGCGGGTATTATATATGAGTAAAAAATCAATTTTTTATATCGGTTTTTTTGCAATACTGATAGTAAGCTTCTTTTTTGTCATAACCAGGCTTATACCTGATTTTGGGAAATCAAAATTTGAACCAATTGGTAAATTATTGCCGTTTTCGTTCAGCGACCAGGACAGGAACAGGGTTACTGAAAAAAATGTAGAAGGGAAAGTATTTGTGGCAGAATATTTTTTTACAACCTGTAAAAGTATTTGTCCGCGGATGAATAACAACCTGAAAGAAGTATATGAAAGATTTAAAAATGAAAAGGACTTTCTAATACTTTCTCATACCTGTGATCCGGAAACCGACTCGGCAGCAAGACTGAAAAGATATTCAGATTCATTGGGTGTTTCAAATCAACGCTGGATATTTCTTACCGGGCGCAAAGACAGCTTATACAATATGGCCCGCTATTGCTATAAGATTGATGATCCCAATAATAACCTGGGAAATATTAAGGAGGACTTTTTACACTCACAGTTTATGGCTTTAGTAGACAAAAAAGGAAGAGTGAAAAGAATTTATGATGGGATAAAGCCCAGCGAGATCAACGATATGATGGAGGATATTGAAAAACTGCTGAAAGAAAAATAAAATCTTTTTTATGGATAACAGGATCAGTGACATCCTTCGCCGTAACCGGCTAAGCGTTACGGAAAGCAGACAAAAAATTCTGAATCTTTTTTTATCTAATACAGGGGCACTTGCACATGCTGATATAGAACATAAAGCAGGGGAAAGGTTTGACCGGGTAACTGTTTACAGAACCTTGCAGGCATTTGTTGAAAAGGGTATTCTCCACACCATACCCACTGCTGATAACTCCATAAAGTATGCCTTATGTAAAAATGATTGCTTTGAAGGACATCATCACGATAATCACATTCATTTTGTATGTTCAAAATGTGGTAAAACAGAATGTCTTGATGATTTTATTATCCCTGCAGTAAAGCTTCCAAAAAATTATATTGCCAATAATATAGAGATTGTTGTCAATGGCGTGTGTAATAATTGTCGGAAAAATTAAGCCCCATCGTAGAAACAATGGGACTTAGGTTAAGGCTCTGATTAGTAGCTATATTGAAATGCAATTGCTGCATTTGTTATTCCATTATCCAAAATACATTGACTATCGGAGTTCTACAAAAAAGAGGCATACTACTTTAGTGGTATTTTTAGTTGGAAGGAATATTGCTCATTTCATCTTTCACAAAAGATATAAGATCTGCAACTGTTTCTGGTGAAAAATTAAAGGAGATACCTGCTGCCTGGAATAAACGGGGAAGGGTTTGTGTGCCACCAAGGGCAAGGGTATTTATATAATTATTTAAAGCCACTTCTTTGTTTGACTTAAACTGTTTCCATAATCCGATTGCTCCAAGTTGGGCAATGCCATATTCAATATAATAAAAGGGGACCTCAAAGAGGTGTAATTGTTTTTGCCAGAAATAACGACGGTATTCTTCCAGTCCTGAAACATCAAGCGAAGGAGGGGTAAACTCGTTCATAATTGAAATCCATCTTTCTGTTCTTTCATCAAAAGAATGTTTTGGGTTCTCATATACCCAGTGTTGAAATTTATCAATCGTAGCAATCCATGGAAAAATAGTGATCACTCTTTCCAGTTGATGTTCTCTGGCTTGCCGTAATTCTTCTTCCGAAGAAAAAAAGACATTCCAGTAATCCATACTAAAGAGCTCCATAGCCATACTGGCAACTTCGGCAATTTCTGTTGGATATTCTTTGAAAGCCGAGAGCTCAAGAGAATGCACAAGAAATGAATGTACTGCATGACCCCCTTCATGTACCATCGTCGTCACATCATCCATCTGGCCTGCAGCATTCATAAAAATAAAAGGAGCACCACTTTCAATAAGGGGACAATTGTATCCTCCGGGAGCTTTTCCTTTTCTGCTGTCCAGATCAAACCGGCCCATTGTTTTCATTTTTTGTAAACAATCACCGAAAAACGGATTTAATTTATTAAAGCAGGCTATGGACTTTTTCACCAATTCTTCTCCGGATTTAAAGGGAGTTAGTGTTTTTTCTTTTTCGGAATGTGCTTCAAGGTCCCATGGACGAAGTGAATCGACTCCCAATTTTCGTTTTTTTCTTTCATAAATCTCATTCACTAAAGGAAGCACATGTTGCTTCACTGCTTCATGAAACTGAAAACAGTCTTCTTTGGTATAGTCAAACCGACCCATTTCCATAAACCTATAATCCCGGTAATTGGGGAAACCTGCATTTAACGATACTAGGTTTCGTTTTTCAATAAGAATAGAAAACAGATCATCCAGCTCTTTTTTGTTCTGCAGTCTCTTTTCATTGATCTTCCGGTAAACCGATTCTCTTAAACTCCGGTCATTATTTTCAAGAAATTTTGTGGCTTGCTGTAAAGTATATTCCTGTCCATTCACCTCTACGGTCATTTTACCGGATATAGTTCCAAACTGCTGCTGCAATACATTCAAATGAGCCTGTATAGGAATATTTTCTTCGCAAAAGAGATCTATATTTTTCTTAACAGTTCGCAGGTAAGTGAAATATTTTTCCTGGTCCAGTTCTTTAGTGAATGGGCAGTTAATTAATTTTTTATTCAACTTATCTGAATATGGCTGTATTTTAGGTTGAATCTCCATCATAAAAAAAACAAAAGATTCTTCCAATTCTTTATTCTCCGTATCGCAGGTCATTTTAATTTGGCGCCAGCAAGCATCTTCACTAATGATGGCTTCCAGTTCGCTTCCATCTTTCAGCCACTGTTGTAATTCTGCATCAGAATTAATAGATCTTTCAAGTAGATTTTTGAAGTATGGTTCCAGGGCTTCCCAGGTTGTAACAGAAAAATCTTCCGGCAGAAAATGACGGGGTAATTTTTTAATGTCGGCGGAATAGTTCATAGAATACTTACTTCTTCTTTTTTGGCTTTTCTTCAATAACCGGCTCTTCTTTAATTTCCTCTTCTGTTTCTTCAGGTATTTCTGAAAGTTTTAATTCTATATGATGTTTGTGCAGCTCTTCAAACCATTTTATCATTTTTTTCCGGTCACTGTCGTATACTTTTTCAAAGTCCATTTCCGGGAACACCTTTTCGAAATATTTTTTTACAGCAGCGGTATCTTTTACATCCGGCAATACGCCACCTGCTTTTTCCATAGAAATAAATACTTCTACCAGGTTCACATTTTCCTTTTGTGTAAATACTTCAATATTTTCCAACTGAGACAAACTATGTGCCCGGCTTGAAATGAATTGCATCTTATTGTCATCAAGGGATCGAACGATGGCACCGTCACTCCGGCTATTGATAACTTCAAATAATCCGGCTAAACCAGAAATGGCTATTATTTTACTATACTCCATAATAAATCACAAATTTTGGGAGTGCAAGATAACCCGAAAATGGCAACAATAATCGTTTACCTGCTTTCGGCTGACTTTAACTGTGCAATTTTTATCTGCATCACTGTAGCAATGCTTAATGCTTTTTGTTTTGCAAGAAACACTTTCTCTCCATCAAATAATTCATCTATGGATTCATTAAAATACTTCAGCCAGGTTTCAAAATGTTGTTTTTGCAAGGGAGATTCCTGATGAAGAATCATATGTGGCTGCATGGCATTTTTTCTATAACTGTCTTTTTGAAACAAAATATTTTCCCAGAAATCTACAAGCACCTCCAGATGATGATGAAGATTAATTTTCGCGACATCGGTAAATAAATAGTTAATGGAATCATCCTTTAGCAGTTTTTCATAAAACAGGGTAACGAATAGCAATAAATCTTCCCGGTTGGTGATATCTTTTTTCATTTAATCGGGGAAAAGAGTTTTATCAATGTTAGGTATTATCCGAAGTGTATTTTTATAATAAATTTTTTTCAAGATAAAATCTGGCAGACCCATACCATACATGGCCCAGAATGCATGATACTTTTTGTGGTACGGAAAATATTCATCTTCTGTTTCCAGCACCCGGAAATAAGTAGTATACTCTTCGGGTACCCAACTGTCTTTGCCAAACAAGATCCTCTCCTGGTACTTTTCAAAAAATTTCTTTGCCGCCCTGGGCTGCCGGCCCAACTCAGCAATGACAGCTCCAAATTCAACATACATGTTGGGTATTTCTTCCATCAATTGGCTCAGTTTGCCAAGATCATTGGCGTACCAGCCAAAATGGGCTGCGATAAAAACCGTGTTGGGATGTTTTTTAAACATGCTGTGTTGTTCATCTATCAATTGCTGCCATGGAGCAGGATCAGTATCGCTTCTCTTTCTTCCCGGGTGAGTGGCCAGTTCCATCCATCGTTCATTCTTTTCGTCCATCGGATCCCAGAAAGGTTTGGGATCAGCAGTGTGAATAATCACTGGAATTTTCAACTCACCCGCTTTTTCCCAGATGGGATCAAGCCGTGGATCATCAACCGCAACAAGTTTCCCATCTTTATCTTTTATGGAGAAGCCAAGGTTTTTATAGATTTTTAATCCATTGGCGCCATTTCTTACATCTGCTTCCAGTTGTTTGACAGCTTTCTCAGTCCAGCCTTCTTCTCCAATACCATTGAATTCAATATTGGCAAAAACAATAAAGCGTTTGGGAAAATGATCTTTGATATTTTTAACAGATTGCACAATACTGTTACCGCTCTCTCCGCTCAGGTTTACCATCACAGCCATATTCATTTTGTCCATTTCTTTTGTCAGCGTTGACAGATCCATCGCAGGCATGCCGAACTGGTGATTGTGTACATCAATAAAAGGAAATTTTGATTTGGTGATTTTATGTTCCGGCACTACCAGTGTAGAACTGGGATTGTATTTTTCAAAATCCATTTTTACCGGAGATTGATTGCAGGCGGTATACTCTAACAAAACAGCTGTAAGAATAAATATGGTGGTTTTCATTTCTGCTTTTTAAATAACAAACTAATACAATGATCTGGAAAAATAAAACCGCTTATCAGAAAGAAGAAAACTTTATGGCAATTCTATTATCGTTTTCAAAAGATTTTCGTTGTCGCAAAAGACTGCCTTCTGAAATTTTTCTTTTATGGGCAATACCTTCTCCGGTTTACCGCCGCAAAATACAATCGGGATATGCCACCGCTTTTTTGCCTCCCAAAACCATTTAGCATAAGCTTTACCATGAGAAGGTAAACGATCAAGACATATTATGAGTATGTCCGGCAAGGGATTACTTATGTTAGCTGCAACACCCGGGGTAAAATGATAATTTACTTTATAACCGGCATTTTTCAGCGGCTGTATTTTTTCCATCAATTCAGTTTCATTCCAGTGCAGGAAAAAAATATATTTCATTACACAAAATTAATGTGCATCCAGCCAGTTTCTCCCTTCACCACATTCAGCAGTTACCGGTACTTTATTCGGAAGGAGCATTGCTGTCTGCATACACTCAATAATTAATGGTTTCAGTTTTTTTACTTCATCTTTGGTCGCATCAAAAACCAACTCATCATGCACCTGCAGGATCATTTTACTTTTGAAACCTTCTTTTTTCATGGCAGCATGTGTTTTAATCATTGCCAGTTTTATCATATCTGCGGCTGTTCCCTGTATGGGAGAATTAATTGCATTTCTTTCTGCAAACCCCCTTACAGTAAAATTGGCTGAATTGATATCTCTTAACCATCTTTTTCTTCCCATCAGGGTTTGCACATATCCATGTTCTCTTGCAAAGTTGATGGTATCGTCCATGTATTTCTGAATACCCGGAAACTGGGTTTTATAATTATCTATTATTTGTTTTGCTTCTGTTCTTGAAATTCCAAGATTATCAGCAAGGCCAAAAGCACCCTGACCGTAAATGATGCCAAAGTTTACACTCTTTGCTTTGTAACGCATTTCTTTTGTTACCTCTTTTTCACTTACATTATAAACTTTAGATGCAGTGGCAGTATGAATATCTGTTCCTTTTTTAAATGCATCACACATATTATTATCTCCGCTGATAGAAGCAACGATGCGTAATTCAATTTGTGAGTAATCGGCGGAAAGTAAAATATGTTTACTGTCTCTTGGAATAAATGCCTTTCTTATTTCTTTACCCCGATCAGTTCTTACAGGAATATTCTGAAGATTGGGATTATTACTTGCCAGCCGGCCCGTTACAGCAACAGCCTGCCCGTAAGTTGTATGCACTCTTCCTGACTTACGATTGATCAATAATGGAAGTGAATCCACATAAGTGGATTTTAGTTTTGTAAGCTCCCGGAAAGTCAGAATATCATCTACAATTTTGTTTCCCTTTGCTGCCAGTTTTAGTAAAACATCTTCACCTGTTTGATATTGCCCCGTTTTTGTTTTTCTGGCAGAAGGATCCAATTGAAGTTTATCAAACAATACTTCACCCAGTTGTTTGGGCGATGCAAGATTAAATCGTACACCTGCCTGCTTATATACACTCTCTTCTGCTTTTTTTCCATCTTTCTCCAATTCAACGGAATATTCTTTTAAAAAAGTTTCATCAATTTTTATTCCTTCAAATTCCATATCCGCTAATACTTTTACCAGCGGGGTTTCCACTTCATAAAAAACTTTCTCTACTTCTTTTTCTTTTAACTTAGGAAGAAATATATTTTTTAATTGAAGAGTTATATCAGCATCTTCTGCTGCATACTCTTTAATTTTTTCCAGTTCCACATCCCGCATGGTGCCTTGAGGCTTTGCTGCAGAATTGCGGGGAGTTTTTTTACCTATCAACTCTTCTATATGTACCGGTTCATAGCCAAGATATTTTGCGCTCAGCAGATCCATTCCGCGTTTACCATCGGGCTCTATTACATAATGTGCCAACATGGTATCAAATATTTTTCCGCTCAATTCCACATCATACCATTTCAGGACTAATAAATCGTATTTAATGTTCTGGCCTATCCATGTCTTATTTTTATCATTAAATAATGAAGCAAACTGCACCAGGATTTCTTTTGTTTTTTTCTGATCTGCAGGGCAGGGGACATAAAATGCTTCACCGGGCTTTACTGAAAAACTCATTCCAACCAATTCGGCATCATTGGCATCAATACCGGTAGTTTCCGTATCAAAACATATTTCATCATGTTTTTTTAGATCGGCCACTAATTTTTTTATTGCCGGGTCGCCTTCAATTGCTTCGTATTTGTGAGGAGTATTGTTTATGTTTTTATCCACCCTTAGACCTTCTGCATTTTCTTCTTCTTCGCTTTTGATTAATGTAATAGTTTCTTTGGGAGCATCAATAATATTTCCAAACAAATCAGTTTGCACACCCTGGGGCTGTTCTTTCTTAATAAAACCGGCAGCGGAACTACCAACAGAAAAATCTTCACCCAATAATCTTTTGCCCAGTGTTTTAAATTCCAGCTCACCGAAAATGGCATTCAGTTTTTCTTTATCCAGCTCTTTTATTTTAAAATTTTCTTCATGAAATTCAACCGGAACATTGGTAATGATGGTTGCCAGTTTTTTTGAAATAATGGCCAGTTCTTTTCCCTTCTTTACTTTTTCACCCATTGCTCCTTTTATATTATCTGCATTGGCCAATGTATTTTCCAGTGATCCATATTCTGCTAAAAACTTTGCAGCAGTTTTTTCTCCTACGCCGGGTATACCGGGAATATTATCAACAGAATCGCCCATCATACCCAGTATATCGATAACCTGGCTTACATCTTTTATGTTCCATTTAGCACATACTTCTTCTGGTCCCATTATTTCCACATCATTACCCTGGTATGCAGGTTTATATATTTTTATTTTTTTTGATACAAGCTGACCATAATCTTTATCTGGTGTAACCATGTATACTTCATATCCTGCTTTTTCCGCTTGTTTACTCAACGTACCAATAACATCGTCTGCTTCATAACCATCAATAGCTATTATAGGTACATTAAATCCTTCTATAATTTTTTTAATATCAGGAACAGCTGCACTGATGTCTTCAGGAGTTTCCTGCCGGTTGGCTTTATAGTCGGCAAAATCAGTATGACGTTCTGTAGGTGCAGAAGTATCAAAACAAACAGCCATATGAGA
>JAHEZE010000095.1 GCA_023251235.1 Sphingobacteriales bacterium
CTTATAATAATCATTATCACCGGATGCACCAATAGTCCCTTTGATATCTGTATTTAAAGGTATAGTTGCAGCACCGCTTGTTGTTCCATTTGTACTTACATCATAAGAGCCGGGACATGCGCCACCAGAGGTTGCAGTTGTAAACTGTGCCGCAACATAATTTCCGCTACCGCCTGAACAATTAGCTCTTACTCTCCAGTCATAAATTGTAGATGCAGATAACCCGCTGAGATTAGCTGAAAGTGATGTTGTACCTGTTGCAGCATTTGTCCATGTACTGCTTGATGCAGCTTTATAATCCACATCATAATTTAATGCACTGCTTACAGCATTCCAGTTTACAGTTGCGCTGTTTGTTGTAATTGCAGTTGTGTTCAATCCGGTCGGATCACCACAAGCCGGTGGTGTACCAATAGTGAAATTTGTGTTTGATATATCAAAGAAAATATTTCCAACTGCTTCTACTTTTATGCGGTTTGTAGTATTCTGTATATTGGGTACAGTTACAATTTGTGAACCATCATTTGGTGTATTAGCAAGTAATGTTGTAAAATTATTTCCTCCGTCAGTTGAGATAAGAATATTTACATTGGCACAACTAACTGGTGCAGCTGTTGTATTATTTACACTCCATGTTACAGTTTGATTAGTTCCTGCACCCCATGTAACATTTGTATTGGGAGATGTTACTGCAAATGGACCAGAGGCATTGGTAACGGTAACCACTTCATCTGTGAAAGCAGTTTGTCCGGTTTTTACACCAGCGACATAAGGATTATTATCTCTTACAGTTACCCTGAAGTTTAAGGTTCTTGAAACGGAGCTTAATGCTTCTATGTTTGCTCCTGCATCACCGCCAGGTAAAGGTCCGGTTACATTTAAACCCGCAAGTATGGTTGATAATTTTGGAAAGGTCCTTGTTCCGGATACAGAAGGACTAAAAGAAAGCCAGTTTGGACCTGTTGATTTAGTAGGTGAAGCAACACTTCCCGATCCTGATGTTGTTGAATTATCATTTTGCTCCCAGCAATAAGTTAACGGATCGTTCTCAGCATCCGTTGCAGAAGCTGTAAGTGCGAACGGAGTACTGATAGGGATAGTATAATTGCTAACGGCCGCAACAACGGGTGCAGTATTGGTCGTCATTACCACGGTTACCGGACAGGTCTTATTGGTAATATTAGCCTGTATTTGAGCAATGCTTGCTTCATGAAATATATCAATAGAGTGTGGCGCCACATCCTGAGATGTAATCCCTGCATAACCCATGATCGTAATACCGGAACCTACTTCTTTATTTACACCCGTACCTTCCAATGACATTGAAAAAGTATGGTTGGCTCCTAACTGATGACCTACTTCATGTATTACATAATCAATATCGAAATTATCGCCCTGTGGAATTCCATCTGCAGGCGAAGTGATGCCGCTTCCTTTTGATCCGTTCACACATACGCAACCAATACAACCGGCATTACCACCCCCGCCGGATGCACCAAACATATGGCCGATATCATAATTGGCTTCACCGATAATATTCGTTAAAGTTGTTTGTAATTGTTTATTCCAGCTGGATAAAGTAGTATAGGGATCAGTGGAAGGATTATAATAAATAACATCAGTTGTATTGGCGATCAGATTAAGATGTAGTGCAAGATCTTTTTCGTAAACACCATTGCAACGGGTAAGAGTTGCATTATAGGCAGCTAATACCAAACTTACCTGTACAGAACTGGTAGCGCCAAAATAGTTAGAGTATTCTCCGTTACAGGATTGAGCCAGACGTAAAGTTTTTACGGTGCCATTAGAACTGCCGGCTAAGGCAGCAGCACCATTAAGTTTTGATGTTATATCTGTATTCATTTGTCTCTCTACTGTAGTACAGGTCCATGGTAATTGTCCTTTATCTCTGTGAGAACTGTAAACAGAATAGATTTTATGATCCTTAGAATAGGGTTCTATAAATTCATTTGCCCTGTCAGTTCTGAAAACCATGGATTGTATGCCTTGGGGAGAAATGCTCAGTTTCACTGTGGCATATTTATCGGTAATTCCTATACCGGAATAAGCTCTGATTCCGGGAAATTGAGCCTGTAAAGCAGGTTCAAAATTTGAAGCTTCAAATATTTCAAATTGTTCAAGACTACCGGCAGCATTTGGCAGAGTAATAATTGTTGAGCGTTTAGCCTGTTTATCAACGATAGAGAATACTTCCTGACTAAAAGGAGCAGCATTTAAATTAAACAATTTAAATTCCTTTGGATAGGTCAATCGGGCTACAGCTTTTTCAGTTGGAATTGCAGTTCTGTTTTCATTGTTTACGGACCAATAATTATCCACTTGTGAAAACGCAACTGTAGTAACAATTACAGATAAGAGTGCCAGTACCGCTACTTTTCTCATAACAATTTTGTTTTAATGAGGAATTCGATCTTTAAAAATAAGAAGAAATTTATTTGGAAAAAACAGAAGTAGCGGACATTATTAGTAAATAGTATTTCTACTTGTATTTACTTCTCAACCAGCTTTTCATCGAGGAGATAGGCTGCTACCCCGCTTACATTGTCATTGCCGTGACGGTCAATCAGATATATTTTAAATGATGTAATTATTTTGGCAGGAAAAGTAAGAATTCGTTTTCTTCCAATAGTAGTCCCTGCAATTTCACCTACCTGCATATCATTATTAAATAAAATCACTTTAAAGGATTCAATGCTTTGTCCAAGATGAATGGCTTCTTTAAGTATAATGCAATTAATTTTTACAGCAGCTGGTAAATCCATTACAAAACTTTGTTTATTGATTCCATAAGCTCCCTTATTATCAAAAGAACGATAGGTAATAGAATTATTAATCAGTGATTCTTCATTTACTTCCCAGTAAGCTCTTGCATCACTCAGTAAATTCGATTTAAAATTTTCTTCTCTTAATTTTTTAAATGCCATCAGGGCGGCAGAATCATTTTCATTGATTAATCCTCTCCTGTCTGGTGGTACATTCAGTAAAAGATTAGAACCACGACCAACGGATTTTAAATAAAGATCAAATAGCTGTTCTCCGCTTTTCACTTTTGCATCTTCATTCGCATGATAGAACCAACCGGGCCGGATACTTACATCACATTCAGCCGGTATCCATGCTTTCCCAAAAGTATTGCCGGTATTCAATGTGTCAGTTGAAGGAGCCCCGAGACCGGCAGTAAATCCTGCTGTGTCAAGAAAATTCCAATTTGTTTTTCCCGCCACCCCACTTTCATTTCCTACCCAGCGAATCTGCGGACCAACATCACTAAACACAACTGTTTTTGGAGAAAGCGCTTTTACTGTTTTTCTGAATCTGTCCCAATCATATACTTGTTTTTTTCCATTAGGCCCCTCACCATTGGCTCCATCCCACCATAATTCCCATATAGGTCCATAATTTGTAAAAATTTCTTTCATCATATTTACAAATACATCATTGTATTCCGGTGTTCCGTAATCAGGATGATTACGATCCCATGGCGAAATATAAACGCCGAATTTCAAACCAACTTCTTTACAAGCCTGCGATAAACTTTTCAATACATCACCCTGCCCGTTCATCCATTTACTTTCCCGAACGGTGTGAGTGGAAAAATTACTGGGCCATAAACAGAATCCATCATGATGTTTTGCTGTAATAATAACTCCTTTTGCTCCTGCGGCTTTTGCAATTCTTGCCCATTGCCGGCAATCAAGTTGGGAGGGGTTGAAAATATTTTCTTGCTCATTTCCCAGTCCCCATTCTTTATCCGTAAACGTATTAGGCCCAAAATGAACAAATAAATAAAATTCCATCTGGTGCCAGGCCAGTTGCTGCTTGGTGGGTCGTGGCAATGACTTTTTAGCATCCTGAGAAAAAAGAATTGATGAGCTCAGTACCAGTGTAATATTCAAGATCAATTTTTTCATAATATTATTTTATTACTGTTATTATTTCTTTTGCAACCGGATGATTGGCTTTAAAAGTATATCCGAGAATCTTTGCAATTGTCTGAGCAAACTGCTCCTGGTAAAGTTGATCAGCTATTTTGATCTCACCTCCTGGCGGAATGTTTGGTCCCATTACTCCAAACCATATTTCATAAGCATCTTCAATTTTTTGCCCATGACTTGTCCATTCATCTCTATTTTTATCACCTCTTCCATGATCGGTGGTGATAAAAATGCTTGTTTTGTTTTTATACTGCGGATCTTTCTGAACAAACTCCCATATCTGTTTTATCCATGCATCTACCTGGTGAGCAGCATCAAGATAGGTTCTGTAATTTCCATGATGTGCCCATTCATCCGTTTCGCCGTAACTTATATATAATACTTTCGGCTTTTTTGTTTTTAAATATTCCATTGCAGCATAATGAGTAAAAACATCGAGGCATTCTTCTTCACCAAATGGTTTGAAGGAATCCTTATTCATTGCATTGATCAATTTTTCATTTGCTGTAGGATTTTTTCCGCCTATTGTTTCAAATCCGGAAAAAACAGGAAGACCACTTCGCTGTTGATTTAATATTCTGTCAAATGCATCCCAGGCGCCAAAGGCTGCAACTTTTCCTTTCAGCTTAGGTTGGTGGTTTAAAAATTCAAGTATCGTAGTATTCGGATTGGCTGGAAAATCATTTGAATTAATAGTCGTATCAGCAAAGCCAGTCATGATTTCATTGTAACCCGGATAACTAAACCAGTAAGGGTTGGCATTACTTACTTTATTATCAAATTTCCTGTTACCATACAACTGTCCATGATTAGAAACTGTATTCCAGAAAAAAGGCAACAGTTTTTTTCTTCTTTCATTTTCATCATTGCTCCAGTATTTTTCAAAAATAATGCTGCTGTCTCCGTTATGAAATTTTGGGTTATTGGCAATAGCAGAATCCATCCCCTTAAAAACCTCCTGCCATCTAAATCCATCCGTAGTTATTATGATAATATTTTCGGCCTTCTGTGAATAAATGCAGCCTGTGTTCAGCATGAAAAGGATAAGTAAGATTTTTTTTACCATAAATTAAAAAGTGATTGTTAAATAGATCGGTCAAGATGTGTATAGCCGCCATCCACATATATCAATTGTCCTGTTGTATGAGAGGATTTGTCAGATAATAAGAATACAACCATATTGGCAATCTCTTCAGCGGTCGTCATTCTTTTGCCCAATGGAATTCTTTCAGTAATGGTTTTTAATTTTTCTTCCGGATTGCGCAGCGTCTTTATCCATTTTTCATAAAGCGGCGTATAGCATTCCGCAACAATTACCGCATTTACTCTTATACCGTATTTCAATAATTCAACAGCCCATTCCCTTGTCAGTGCATTTCTTCCACCATTTGCTGCAGCATAAGCTGAAGTATTTCCCTGGCCGGTTTCAGCCACCTTGCTTCCAATGTTTACAATTGCCCCTTTACTTTTAATCAACCAGGGCAATGCATAATGAACAACAAGATAATAATGCAACATGTTTTTATGCAGAGATGATATAAATTTTTCATAATCGCCGCTTTCAAGTCCAACGCCATCATTAACCCCTGCATTATTAACCACTCCATCAATCCTTCCGTATTTCTTTACAGTTTCATCAACAGCTTTTTTACATTCTTCGGGCAAAGTGAGTTCTGCGGAGACGGTAAATCCATTTCCACCAATTTCTTTCCACATTGCTTTATTATCATCTTCATTTCTTCCAACGATAACAGGTATGGCCCCTTCAGCAGCTAAAACTTTTACAATGCCGGCGCCGATACCTTTGGCGCCACCAGTAACAATTATTATTTTATCTTTTAAACCCAGGTTCATAGTTTATAGAATTTAATTGCATTTTCTCCGAATATTTTCAAACGGTCTTCTTCTGAAAAATTTTCCATGTATTTTTCCAATAAACTTTTCCATTGTACATAAATACCTGAAAGTAATATTACCGGCCAGTCACTTCCGAAAAGTAAACGATTTTTCCCGAATGCTTCAAACACCACATCAAAGTAAGGATAAAAATCACGGGCACTCCAATCCTTCCATTTTGTTTCTGTAAATAAACCTGAAAGCTTGCAATAAACATTTGGATACCTTGCCATCTCTGTCATCAGTTTTTTCCATTCCTCAATTTTTTTATTGCCGATATCGGGTTTGGCGCAATGATCCACTACAAATTTTTGTTCCGGAAATCCGGACACAAAAGATAAAGCAGGTTTTAACTGGTTATGATAAATTAATATATCATATGTGAAGCCGTAGGAAGCAAGAGCCCGGATACCTCTCTGGAAATTTTCTCTCAATAAAAAATCATCAGGCTCTGATTGGGCTATATGCCGCCAGCCTTTTATTATTTTGTATTGAGAAAAATACTGAAGCCTTTCTTCAATGTTTTTATTCTGCAAATCAATCCAGCCCACTACCCCCTTAATTTCATGATGTGTTTTTGCAAGTTCCACCATGAAATGTGTTTCTAATTCACTTTGATCAACCTGAACAGCCACACAACCATCTACCTCATTTCTTTTCATAACGGGAACCAGGTGAGCAGGTAAATAATCCTGTTTTAAGATTTTCATGTTGTCCGTAATCCATGAATCTCTTTTTTTATCATACTTCCAGAAATGAACATGACTGTCAATAATCATGGCAATTCAAATATTTTTTCCATTACAATCCATTTTTCCCCCGGCTTAGCCCAGGGCAAAGCCTGCTGAAACTTCCACATCAACTCTTCCCATTCCTGAACTTTAGGATTGGCTTCATCCATTGCTGATTTCTTTTCAAAACTGAAATTATCATTGGCTTCAATAATCATAAACATTCTGTTACCCGTACGATATATATCCAAAACTTCAATCCCTGAATCTTTAATACTTTTTATTATTTCTGGCCAAACCTGTTTATGATACTCCTCATATTCAGCAATCAATTTTGGATCATCTATTAAATCTAATGCTAAACAATATCTCTTAAGATTACTCACCTGAAACGATTATTAATTTTTAATTCCTACTTATTAATTACTATAAGCAACCGCCACTTGTTTACTACTTCCTAAACCATCAATTCCTAATTCAATAACATCACCAGGTTTGATATAAACAGGTTCCGGTTTCTGCCCAAGGCCTACACCAGGTGGTGTTCCTGTTGATATTATATCTCCTGGTAGCAAGGTCATAAACTGGCTGACATAAGAAACCAAATGCGGAATTTTAAAAACAAGATTTTTTGTATTGCCATCCTGCATTATTTTTCCATTAACCGTTAACCAAAGACGAAGGTTATTTACATCAGTGATTTCATCCTGTGTTGCCAGGTAAGGACCCAACGGAGCAAATGTATCACAGCTTTTTCCTTTTACCCATTGCCCGCTTCTTTCTAATTGAAACTCTCTTTCACTATAATCATTATGCAATAAATAACCTGCAACATATTTCAATGCATCAGCTTCTGCTACATAAGAAGCTTTCTTACCAATAACAAATGCAAGTTCCACTTCCCAATCAGTTTTTTTACTATTCTTTGGGATAATGAGATTATCATTGGGTCCCGCCAGGGCAGTTGTTGCTTTAAAAAAAATCACCGGCTCAGCAGGCAACTGCATATTACTTTCTTTTGCATGATCAGAATAATTTAAACCAATGCAGATAATTTTTGAAGGATGGGCAACCGGAGAGCCAAGTCTTGTATCTTTTGAAACAGGTTTCATCCCGATAGCTACCGGGATCGCATCACTGATGATCCTATTCAAAAAGGCAAGACCGTCACCCTCAAAAAATTTCTCATCATAATCATGGATATACTCAGAAACATCAAACCAGTTGTCATTAATAATAACACCCGGCTTTTCTTTACCTTCTTCACCAAAACGAATCAGTTTCATCAGTGGTATTTATTTTAATTCTAATTGAATAATAGTATCAATATCATCCGGCATCACTCCATCCAGGTAAATAAATGTTCCTTCCGGTTGTTGTTTGAATTTTATTTCCTTTTGTCCTTTTAATAAAAACGCTTTTCCTATTTTTTCTTTTAATTCAGGAATAAATAGAAAAGCAGGGTTTTCGGGTTTATCCAGGATATGGATATAGGCAGTTTTATTTTTAATAGTAATCGTTCCCCAATTTTTTGGAGGTATTACATCTCCTCTTGTACCATAAATCGTTTCCCCGTTTTGTTTCATCCAGTTGCCCACCATTTTTAGAGTATCAGCAAATTCAGATTGAATAGTTCCGTCGGGCATGGGGCCAACATTCAATAAAAAATTAGCATTGTAGCCTGCTGCTTTTATGATGTATTGAATTATTTTTTTTACAGATTTATAATTTCTATCGGTAATATTAAAACCCCAGCTGTCATTCATTGTTTCGCAGGTCTCCAGTGGTAATGCTGAAACCGATGCGCCACCAAATCCTGTTGTATTATGACCGGGCAAATCTTTTTCAAATGCCTGGAAATCCTCACCGGGTATGGGTGTTAAATGATGATTGTTGCTGATTAAACATTTTGGCTGCAGGCTATGAATCAATTTATAAATTTCATCATAGTGCCAGTTTACTTTTGATGACTGGTTTTTGTCATTGTCATTATCTAACTGGTCCCAATGACCGTCAAACCAAATGCCGGATATTTCACCATAATTTGAAAGCAACTCAGTCAGTTGCGCCTTCATGAACTTTATATAATTTTCCCAATTACTTTTTTCAGTTCTTCCGGATCCTTTACCGGTTCTGCCGGTTTCATACTGGTAATCGCTGCGGTACCAGTCAAGCAATGAATAATAGCAAAAAAGTCTGATGCCCTGCTTATGACATTCATCTGCCAATTGTTTTAAGGCATCTTTAGCATAAGGAGTATTGGTAATTTTCCAGTCGGATTGTTTGGTATCCCAGTTACTGAATCCATCATGATGGCGGGTGATGAATGTGATATATTTCATACCGGCTGATTTTGCAATGCCTACCCATTTAGCAGCATCAAAATTCTGTGGATTAAAAATATGGATCAGCTTCGTGTATTCATTTACTTTAATATTCCGCTGATTCATTACCCACTCTCCGGCACCTAATACACTGGAAGCGCCCCAGTGAATAAACATCCCGAATTTCATATCCTGGAATTCTATACGGGCAGTAAAATTTTCAGATGAAGGAATGTAAGTAGATTGTGCCTCCGAATGAATTGTAAAAAAGCCAACCAGTGTTATTAAAAAAAATGTTTTCATTTTATATTTAATTATTGAGTTTAACAAATCCACCGTCAATCGGGTAATCACAACCGGTAATAAAGGAAGCTTCATCGCTGCATAAATATAAAGCAAGCGATGCTACTTCTTCAGGAGTGCCCATACGGCCAATGGGTTGTGTCTTAGAAAGTTTTTCAAACATTTCTTTTTCCTTACCGGGATAATTTTTTGCTATAAATCCATCTACAAACGGTGTATGGATACGAGCCGGTGAAATAGAATTGCAACGAATGTTTTCATAAATATAATCTTTGGCTACACTCATTGTCATAGAAATCACTGCTCCCTTTGCAGCGCTGTATGCAAACCTGTCCGGCAAACCAACCAGCGCAGCTACTGAAGCAATATTAATAACAGAACCTCCCCCTGATTTTCTTAATTGTGGAATAGCTGCATAAATACAATTGTAAACTCCCTTTACATTTACATTGATCACCCTGTCAAAATCTTCTTCGCTGGTGGTTTCCACTTTACCTACATGTGCCACGCCTGCACAATTAACAAGCATATTGATGGCGCCAATTTTTTCAAACACCGCAAGAATTTCTTTTTGATCAGCAATATTGCAAATATGAGCAACTGCATTCCCATTGCTACTTTTTATTTCATTAATAACCCCGCTTGCGCTGTCTTTATTTATTTCGAGTACATGCACATCTGCCCCTTGCTTTGCAAACATGATTGCAATGGCTTTACCAATACCGCTTCCTCCGCCTGTTACCACTGCCTTTTTGTTTTTTAAAGAAAACATATTTATTTATTTTTCCAATATTTTAATTCTATAAACTCACTCCTCTTTTCCACGGAATGAAATCATCCTGATTAAGCTGTACTGCTTTTGGAATGACTTCGCCGCTTGCAGCTTTAATACAGTATTCAAGAATCATTTCTCCCATTTCCTCAATTGTTTTTTCACCGCTGATGATGGGACCACAATCAATATCAATAATATCCCCCATCCTTTTTGCAAGTTTGCTATTTGTTGCAAGTTTAATAGTAGGACAAACAGGATTACCGGTTGGCGTTCCCAAGCCAGTGGTAAATAAAATCAGCGTGGCGCCGGATGCCGCTTTACCTGTTGTGGCTTCCACATCATTTCCGGGTGTACATACCAAACTTAGTCCTGGTTTAGTAACGGGTTCTGTATAATCAAGCACATCCACTACCGGTGATGTTCCTCCTTTTCTTGCAGCTCCTGCAGATTTAATGGCATCTGTAATCAATCCATCTTTTATATTTCCGGGCGAAGGATTCATATGAAATCCAGAACCTGCCATATGAGCAAGTTCATCATATTCACTCATCAGTTTTATAAATTTTTCCGCTGTTTGTTTGCTTACCGAACGATCAATCAATTCCTGTTCTGCGCCACATAACTCAGGAAATTCAGCTAATAATATTTTACCCCCCAATGCCACCAGCAGATCTGCACAATATCCAATAGCAGGATTAGCGGAAATACCGCTGAAACCATCGCTGCCACCGCATTTTACTCCAATGCATAATTCACTCAATGGGGCAGGTGTTCTTTCCAGTTTATTTAATTCGATAAGTCCTGAAAATGTTTTTTGAATAGCCTCACTGATTAATTGTTCTTCGCTTTGCGATTGCTGTTGTTCAAAAATAAATAAGGGCTTGTCAAATTGGGGATTTCGCTGCTTAAGATCATTTACAAAATCTTTTACCTGTAAATGCTGGCATCCTAAACTCAGTAATGTAATGCCACCCACATTTGGATGATCAGCATAAGAAGCCAATAATTTACTAAGTGTTGCAGCATCCTGCCTTGTACCACCGCAACCTCCCTGGTGATTAAGAAATTTAATACCGTCTATATTTTTAAAAAGCCGGAGCGTATTTTCTTTAAGAGAAGGAGTAAAATCAAATTCTTTTATTGATTTACCTTTCTTATATTCTTCTACTAAATGATGCGTAAATGTTTTGTATTTATCCGTTACCGCATATCCTAATTCATTATGTAATGCTTCACGTATAACATCAAGATTTCTGTTTTCACAAAAAACAGTTGGTATAAACAGCCAATAGTTAGCCGTTCCTGTTTTTCCATTGCTACGGTGATAGCCATAAAATTTTTTATTTTTAAACTTAGTTATACCAGGTGGCTCCCATTTATATTTATTATCCCTGTACCTATATGGATCGGCTGCATGCCTGGTATTGTCAACTGTCATACAACTGCCTTTTGCAATTGTACATTGTGCTTTGCCAACAAGCACTCCATACATGATTATTGCATCGCCTGTCTGTAAATCGTCAGTAAAAAACTTGTGTTTGGCAGGAATATCTTCAGTAAGCAGGTATTCGTTTTCTTCAATTACGATTGACTCACCTTTCTTAAGATCAGCAAGGGCTACTATTACGTTATCGGATGGATGTATTTGTAAAACTTTTCTATTCATGCCGGTTTTATTTTATATCCTTTCCAGCCATACCAGGCAACTATAATAAAGCAAAGTAACGGTATGATATAGGCTTTTTGCATACTTCCGGTAATATCTGAAATTCCCCCCATCAGCAAAGGCGCCAGCGCCCCGCCAACAATTGACATGACCAGTAATGATGATGCCATTTTTGTTTCTTCACCCAATTCTTTTATACCAAGAGCAAAAATAGTTGGAAACATAATGGACATAAAAAACGGAACAGCCATTACA
>JAHEZE010000096.1 GCA_023251235.1 Sphingobacteriales bacterium
TTTATAAGGTCCGTGAATGGCTTCAACCGTTTCCAGGATTACTGCAATTACATTCAGAATAATCAGCACAATGAGAAAACTGTTGACAATTTTATCCCATCGTGCTTCCCCTTCAGCGGGATGGAGAAGATTATAAACATGTTTTTTGGTAGTATGGTACATTTCCCAAGCAGGATTTGATATGGATAAAGATAGAAATAAAATTTGCAAAGCAATTTTTGTAATCATATTTCAATTATCTGAATAATAAAAAAAGCACTCACTTCCGTGAATGCTCTATTTATAAATTTTTAACCTACCTACCGGCAGGCAGGCTACTAATTATTAAATCAATCAGGCCTCCTTCCCATGGCAGTGTTTATACTTCTTCCCACTGCCGCAAGGACAAGGATCATTTCTTCCGATCTTGGGTCCAACTTTTACCGGCGCCTGTTTTTCCGCAACAGCAGGGCCACCTCCGGGTTCAAACCTATCTTTTTCATTGGCGGCATAGTCCTGTCCGGCTCTGTCAATCTCTTCTTTGTTTGCTCTTAATTTACTCAGGTCCGTTTTTTCTTTTCTTCCCTCACGCAGCGGCGCTTGTTCCTGTACTGGTAAAGATGCATGACATAGGAACGAAACAATATCCTTATTCACTTCGCTATCCATATTCTTGAACTGGTTAAAGGCTTCCATTTTATAAATTACAAGTGGATCTTTCTGTTCCAGGTATGCTGTCTGTACACTTTGCTTCAGATCATCCATAGCACGCAAATGTTCTTTCCATGCATCATCAATAACAGCCAGTGTAATGGATCTCTCTGTAGCATCAGAAAGTTCAGCGCCGCCGCTATCAAGCGTTTTCTGCATATTGGTCAATACGTTTATCACTTTGCGGCCGTCGGTAAAAGGCACCACTACATTTTCAATATGGTTTCCCTGTAGTAAGCGGATATTTTTGAATACAGGCAATGCCTGTTTTTTCAATTCCTCTTTTTTACGTTCATAGTTTTCTGTTGCTTCAGTGTACAGCTTTTCAATCAATGAATTTTCATCTGCTTTCAGAAATTCTTCTTTGTCAATTTTTGTGTCCAAACCATAATTCACAATACAATCCATTTTAAATCCTTCAAAGTCTTCCTGTTCACGGTAAGTACTTATCAAACCTTCTGCAACAACTGAGAAAGCATTATCCAGATCAAGAGCAAGACGTTCACCAAACAATGCATGCTGGCGTTTGCCGTAAACCACATTACGCTGTTTGTTCATTACATCATCATACTCCAGCAATCTTTTACGGATACCAAAATTATTTTCTTCTACTTTTTTCTGTGCTCTTTCAATACTGTTGGTGATCATGCTATGCTGTATCACTTCACCTTCTTTATAGCCCAGCCTGTCCATGATCTTTGCAATACGTTCACTTCCGAACATACGCATAAGGTCATCTTCCAGGGCCACATAGAATTGTGAGGTACCCGGATCACCCTGGCGGGCTGAACGTCCACGCAACTGCCTGTCCACACGACGGCTGTCATGTCTTTCCGTGCCGATGATGGCAAGTCCCCCTGCTTCTCTTACACCGGGTCCCAGTTTAATATCTGTACCACGACCGGCCATATTGGTTGCAATGGTAACAGCGCCGGATAAACCTGCTTCGGCAACTATCTGTGCTTCCCTTGCATGCTGTTTTGCATTCAACACATTGTGCGGAATTTTTTTTACCTGCAGCATCTTGCTCAGCAGTTCACTTACTTCAACTGAAGTAGTACCCACCAGTAAAGCTCTTCCGGCATTGCGTAAGGTTTCTATTTCTTCAATTACTGCTTTGTATTTTTCTCTTTTTGTTTTATAAACAAGATCCTGGTGATCCTTGCGGATCATTTTTACATTGGTGGGAACAGTAACTACATCCAGTTTATAAATACTCCAGAATTCTCCCGCTTCAGTTTCCGCCGTACCGGTCATACCGGCCAGTTTATGGTACATGCGGAAATAATTCTGTAGCGTAATAGTGGCATAGGTTTGAGTAGCCGCTTCAATCTTTACGTTTTCTTTAGCTTCAATGGCCTGGTGCAAGCCATCAGAATATCTTCTGCCTTCAAGGATACGTCCGGTTTGCTCATCAACAATTTTTACGGCTCCATCCAATACCACATATTCTACATCTTTGGCAAAAAGTGTATAAGCTTTCAGTAATTGTTGTACGGTATGAATACGGTCTGCCTTCACACGAAAGTCATTCAATGCTTCTTCTTTCATATGCATTTTTTCATCGGCACTGCCTTCTGCTTTTTCAATTTCTGCCAGCTTCATGCCGATATCAGGCATCACAAAGAAATCCGGGTCTTCGCCTGCTTTAGTGATCATGGCAATGCCCTTATCAGTAAGGTCTACAGAATTATTTTTTTCATCAATGTAGAAAAGAAGGTCTTCGTCAACTTTCGGCATTTCTTTTTGCTGATCGGTCAGGTAATAATTTTCCGTCTTCTGCATTTTTACCCTGATGCCCTGCTCACTTAAATATTTAATTGTTGGTCCATATTTCGGCAATCCACGATGAGCCCTGAATAAATACAAGCCGCCACTTTTCGGATCATCATCACCTTCAGTAATTCTTTTTTTGGCTTCATTCAAACAACTGCGTGCAATTCTTTCCTGCGCTTCCACCAATTGCAGAATTCTTGGTTTCAGAATATGATATTGCTGATCTTCACCCCTGGGTATTGGTCCTGAAATAATAAGAGGCGTTCTGGCATCGTCAATCAACACACTGTCCGTTTCATCCACTACGGCATAGTGATGTTTGCGCTGTACCATTTCTTCCGGTGAGTGAACCATGTTATCCCGCAGATAATCAAAACCAAATTCATTATTGGTACCATAAGTGATGTCAGCATAGTAAGCCTTTCTTCTTTCATCACTGTTGGGTTGGTGTTTGTCAATGCAATCCACGGTAATGCCCAGCCATTCAAAAATAGTTCCGTTCCATTCCTGGTCACGACGGGCCAGGTAATCATTCACTGTTACTATGTGCACTCCTTCACCGGCAAGCGCATTCAGATAAGCAGGAAGAGTAGAAACAAGTGTTTTACCTTCCCCTGTTGCCATCTCTGCAATTTTTCCCTGGTGCAATACTACACCTCCAATTAGCTGAACATCATAATGCACCATATTCCAGATAACCTGGCCACCTGCTGCCATCCATGAATTTTTAAATATGGATTTATCGCCGTCTATACTTACATACTCTTTTAGAACACTAAGGTCACGGTCCATTTGTGTAGCAGTTGCCACCTGTTCAGTATTTTCTTTAAAGCGACGTGCAGTTTCCTTTACTACAGCAAATGCCTCCGGAAGAATTTCTTCAAGAGCTTCTTCAATTTTTTTATCCCTGTCTTTTTTCAGTTTGTCTACCTCCTGGTAAATGCTGTCTTTACCGTACAGGTCATTAAAAAGAAGTTCTTCCGCTTTTTTATTGGTGGCTGCAATTTCTGCATCTATATCTTTCAGGTGTTCTTTAATACGTTGACGGAATTCATCGGTTTTACCACGGAGCTGATCATTGGTAAGCGACTGGTAGGATGTAAAAAATTGGTTGATTTTTACAACAAGAGGTTGAATTTGTTTTACGTCTTTTTCTGATTTGCTTCCACCAATTAGTTTGGAAAAAAAACTCATATTTTTCTTAATTAATTAATTGCCCTTAGTTCTTAGAACAGGGACTTATGGGCTGTCAAAAAAAATGCTACAAATATCTATGAGCCACATTGACAGGGGCAGCAAAGATAAGGCAGTTTGGGGTTTATAATTTTTGGACATTGGCTATTAAACGAGCTTTTGAACCTCTATTAAACTTCTGTTGCCACGCTGAGTTGATGGTTCTGTTCACTGTTCATCATTATTAGATTTTCTTTAACGAACTTTACGAATGTAAAAGTATAAACCAAAAATAATTTATGAGTCGTATTACTTTCGTAGTCTTTATCTTAATCTTAGCCTCTTCCTTTTTCCTCTTCTCCTGTACCAGCAATGAAATTGGTAACAGCAAAGACGTAAATCCAGATGCAGTTTATTTTGATTATGAAGTGTGGGCAAGGGAGAGCTCTGAAGATGTTTCCATCAATCTTCAATATCGTATGGGTGGCCCCAATGGAACAACACTTGTACTGGATTCTCCAAGTAAAGTAGTATTTGATGGAGAAACACTTCAACCAGACAGCGCTAAATTTTCGGGGGCTTATTATGAAATACAAAAGCCTTTTGCTTCGTTTCAGCGAAATCATTCTATTGTTTTTACTGATCTTTATAATAAAGACTACAAAGAGGAGTTTGATTTTACTCCGTTTACTATTGAACGTGATCTACCTGCTGTTTTCAAACGTGATGATCTTGTATTAAATATTAAGGGGCTTGATCCAGTAGATTATATACGGGTACTCGCCACAGATACCTCTTTTACCAGCGATGACATTAATGAAGTAGATACAGTTAAAAATGGCAGGTTGATAATTCCTGCACAAAAAATTGCTTTACTGAAAAATGGCCCAATTAACCTTGAACTTTTTAAAGAATCTGAAAAATCACTGAAAAACTCTTCAAGGGAAGGCGGCAGACTTTTAATTAATTATAGTTTAAAAAGAGAGTTTGAGTTGATTGGAGGAGCTAAAAATTAGAACTACTTTTTTTCAACTTGCTTATTGAATTTTACACCACGAGCCCTACCTTTGCGGCCAGAAAAAAAGGTTTAAAAGTTTTAATGATTTAAAGGTTTAATAGTTCACTCAAAACAACCTTTCAATTCTTCAATTTTTAAACTATTAAACGACAAATCATGGCTGGTCAATTAAAAGAGGTTCGTAACCGCATCAAATCGGTACAAAGTACGCAGCAGATTACCAAAGCAATGAAGATGGTAAGTGCAGCCAAACTGCGCCGTGCACAGGATGCCATCATCCAGATGCGGCCTTATGCCCGCAAAATGCAGGAAATGCTGAGCAATATTGTGAGCAATACGGAAGGTGGCGCCGGAATGAACCTGGCAACGGATCGTCCTGTTGAAAAAATATTATTTATTGTGATCACCAGCGACCGTGGACTTTGTGGCGCTTTTAATGCCAATCTGATCAAATTAACTAAAGCTACTATTGCAGAAAAATACGCTACCCAATTTAAAAAAGGAAATATCAGCATCTGGAATATTGGCAAAAAAGGGTATGAGCATTTTGTGAAAGTTAAATACAATGCAGATGCTACCTATAAAGATATTTTTCTTCACCTCACGTTTGAAAATGTTCAGAAAGCAGCACAGGCTGCTATGAAAGCTTTTCAGGAAAAACAATTTGATGTGGTAGAAATTGTTTACAGCCAGTTTAAAAATGCCGCCACGCAGCGGTTTGAAGTAGAAAGATTTTTACCCATACCTAAAGTGAAAAATAAGGCAGGAGCTACAAAAGCCGATTTCATTTACGACCCCTCCAAAGACGAGTTGATTGCTGAATTAATGCCGAAGATTCTTAACACTCAATTATATAAAGCCGTGCTGGACTCAAATGCCAGCGAACATGGGGCAAGGATGACGGCAATGGACAAAGCAAGCGACAATGCCAATGAAATGCTGCGAACTTTGAAAATTGCCTACAACAGTGCAAGGCAGGCAGCTATTACCACTGAGTTAACAGAGATTGTAAGTGGAGCAGCGGCGTTGCAAGGGTAAAACAAAACCCCCATCCCCCGAAGGGGTGTTCAGAAAATTCATTTCTGAAGTTGAATAGTTATTCGATTTGATGTTGATAATTGTGTTTCCGACTTCAGTTCCCTGATTGTACTTTCGTTGCGTCGCACTATTCATCGTTTTGTTTTCAATTGAACAAATGCGCCATTATGCTTTTCAAGAAATAGTTCTTTAGTCAAAAATATTTATTAACCGCTTTCATCTGATAAAGGATGTATCAAAACACCCCTTTAGGGGATGGGGGCAAAAAGCCCCTTTAGGGGTTTGGGGTTTATGGAAATTACTAACCTGATACCACATGTTGAATCACTCATTTTTGCAAGTGATAAACCACTTACAACCCTTGAGCTTACTGACCTCTTGAATAATGTCTTTTCCAATATAGGTGAAAGAATAAAACTTGATCAGGTGGAAACCGCATTGGAGGGTATAGTGGAGAAATATAATTCTGAGTTTTATCCTTTTGAAGTCAGAATGAGTGGCGGCGGATGGCAATTCCTTTCAAAGAAAGAATTTCATAAAACTATTGCTCAGCTAAACGGCGATAAATTCCTGAAAAAACTTTCAGCTGCAGCCATGGAAACGCTTTCCATTATAGCATACAAACAACCCGTAACAAAAGGAGAAATAGAATCCATTCGCGGAGTAAGCGCTGATTATGCCGTGCAGAAATTATTGGACAAAGAACTCATCATCATCAGCGGCCGAAATGAAAACCTCCCCGGCCATCCATTGGTTTATTCTACATCAAAAAGTTTCATGGATTATTTCGGTATCAATTCACCAGAGGATCTTCCAAAAATAAAAGAAGTGCTGGCTGAGCAGATCACTACTCCAACGATTGTCAATGAAGCCGACTTTATTTCTGAATCTGCGGAGATACAAACTACTTCTGAAGAAATCACCCTGCTTGCTGTTACGGAAGATGGGCAATTGATAGAGAATAAGGATGAAACAGAAGGAGAAGAAAATTAATCAATCCCGATTCAGTTTTTACAAACACTTTATGGTTTGGAGGCATGAAAGGCCTTTAATAACTTCGTAAGCTATGCCATCCACTTTACAGTATGAACAGCTGAATGAAATTGCCAACCAATTTAAAACACCTGTTTATGTTTACCATGCTGAAAGAATAAGAGAACAGTATGAAAAACTACTGACTGCTTTTCAAGGCGCTGATACAAGATTTTTTTATGCTGCCAAGGCATTAACTAATATTAATATTCTCAAATATATCCTTTCCATAGGCTGCAATGTTGATTGCAGTTCTATCAACGAGGTAATACTGGCCATTCAAGCCGGTTTTGTTCCAAAGAATATTCTTTATACTTCCAATAATATTTCTTTCGAAGAAATAGAAGAAGCAAAAAACCTGGGAGTACATATTAATATTGACAGTATTTCTAATCTTCGGAAATTCGGAAAAAGCTTTAGTCACTCTTACCCTGTTGGAGTTCGCATTCGTCCAAACATCATGGCGGGGGGCAATTTGAAAATTTCAACAGGTCATGTTGACAGTAAGTTTGGTGTGCCACTGGAAGAAATTGAAGAAGTGATGAGAGTAGTAAAAGAAACGGGTTTATTTATCCGCACTTTGCATATACATACCGGCAGCGAAATAAAAGATGTGGAAGTGTTTGCAAAGGGAATTGAAGTATTGTTTGATGTGGTTCAATATTTTCCTGAATTGGAAGTGATTGATCTTGGGGGAGGATTTAAAGTGCCTTATATGCCGGATGAAAAAGGAACAGACATAGAATTGCTTGCTAAGAAAGTAAAAAATGAATTTGATTGGTACGAGAAAAAATTTAATCGCCATCTTCAGGTTTGGTTTGAGCCAGGTAAATTTCTGGTAAGCGAAGCCGGATATTTTATTACCAGGGTAAATGTGATTAAAAAAGCTGGCAATATATTATTTGCAGGAGTGGATAGCGGACTGAACCATCTTATCCGCCCTATGTTTTACGGCGCTTATCATGAAATTGAAAATATTTCTAACCCCGCCGGTGAAAAGAAAAGCTATAATGTTGTTGGCAATATTTGTGAGACGGACACTTTTGCAGAAAACCGTTTACTACCTGAAATACGGGAAGGAGACTATCTTGTTTTTCGCAATGCCGGCGCTTATGGTTTTGAAATGGCATCTAATTACAATTCACGATTCAAACCTCCGGAAGTATTGGTAAAAGAGGGAAGAGCAAATCTTATCCGTAAAAGAGATGAACTGGATGATCTTTTGAGAAACCAGATGGAAGGAATCTGAATTTTATTCAGAGTAAATGCCAATGATAATAAAACGGTAGCTTGCGAGGTGAATTTTGATAAGAATTGAATACAGGAAAACATTTATGAATCTCCATTTTCAGGCCTTTAAAAAATTAATGAAGCATCCTGTAAAATTCAGGATGTTTCTGCTAACTAAACTACCGAGTGCTTATTTTTCCGGTGTCAGGGTAAAAGAATTAGATGAAAACAGGTGTGAAGTAACAGTACCTTTTAAATGGTTTTCACAAAATCCTTTTCGCAGCACTTACTTTGCCTGCCTCAGTATGGCAGCGGAAATGAGTACAGGTGCATTAGTAATGGCCTATGTGTATAAAAGAAATCCTGCCGTATCCATGCTGGTAGTAAAAATGGAAGGTGAGTTCTTTAAAAAAGCGGTTAATAATACAATTTTTACCTGCGAAGAAGGAATGCTGATCAATCAGATGATTGAGGAATCGGTTTTAACCGGAGAAGGAAGAACTGTAAGAATAAAAACAACTGGTAGAAATATTCAAGGAAAAGTGATGGCAGAGTTTTTTTTCACATGGTCTTTCAAAGTAAAAAGGAAGTAGGATTTTGGAATTTAATATTGGAAAGGAGATTAATATTTATTTTCAGTAAATAAAAATTCTCTTGATTGGGAGAACTGTAAAGTTCCCTTCAGGGGGCGGAGGAGTTTATGAAGATTGCATTTCACGGCGCCGCAAGATGTGTAACCGGGAGCAAACATTTGCTCACCTTACAAAATGGCAAAAAAATTTTATTGGACTGTGGCATGTTCCAGGGAATGGGAAAAGACACAGATGCTTTAAACAGGAGCTTTGGTTTTGATCCGCTGAAGATTGATGCCATGATTCTTTCTCATGCTCATATTGATCATAGCGGGCTGATTCCAAAATTGACAAAAGAAGGATATAAGGGAACTATTTTTTGCACACCGGCAACAAAAGAATTAACAGCCGTTTTATTAGAAGACTCTGCGGAGATACAGGAAGACGATATTAAATATGAAAATAAAAGAAGAGCGGCAGCAGGTCAACCTTACCTGACTCCGCTTTATACTTTAGAAGATGCAAAGAGATCACAACAATATCTGGTAACAGTAGAATATAATAAATGGTTTGATGTAATAGAAAATGTACAGGCAATGTACACTGATGCCGGCCACATTATTGGCAGCGGCTGTGTTCATTTGAAAATAAATGAAAATGAAAAAACACGAACATTGACTTTCAGTGGTGATGTAGGCCGCTATCGTGATGTGATTTTGAAATCTCCCCAGGAATTTCCGCAGGCAGAATTTATCTTAATCGAATCTACCTATGGCAATAGCCTGCATGAACAAAATGTTACCACACCTGATATATTATTGCAATGGATTGAAAAGGCATGTTTACAAAAAAAAGGAAAATTGATTATCCCCGCATTTAGCGTGGGAAGAACCCAGGAATTATTATATGCATTAAACCAGTTGGAATTTGAAAATCGGTTGCCCGACCTGGATTATTTTGTGGATAGTCCTCTGAGTATTAGTGCTACTGAAATCATTAAAAGGTATCCTGAATATTTCAATAAAAAAATTCAACGTATTCTGGTGACAGATGATGATCCTTTCAACTTTAAAGGATTGAAGTATATAAAAACAGTTGAACAATCCAAGTTGCTAAACTTCCGTAATGAACCCTGTGTTATTATATCTGCCAGTGGTATGGCCGATGCAGGCAGAGTAAAACACCATATCAGCAATAATATAGAGAACAGCCGCAATACCATTTTACTTACCGGTTATTGCGAACCTCATTCATTGGGTGGAAGGCTTAAAGCCGGAGCTAAAGAAGTAAAGATTTATGGGGTGGAGCATGAAGTACATGCAGAAATTGGCGCTATCCGCAGCATGAGTGCCCATGGAGATTACGAAGACCTGAGTCAGTGGCTGGCATGTCAGGATCCGAAACAGGTAAAAAAGCTTTTCCTTGTACACGGTGATTATAATGTACAGCAGGATTTCAAAACCCGCTTATTACGAAAAGGCTTTGATGATGTGGAAATACCCGAATTGCATTATGAAATAGGACTTTCATAACCCCTTCTTTAAAAAAATAAATAAGATCCCGGAAATTATTCTGCAGTTGTGGGATCAATAATGGTAGAAACCCTTGAAATAACATTTGCAGGAAATCCTCCTTTTAATGCATGTTCCTTTACCATTTCTTCGTTTGGTGCATTATAGATACAATAAATTTTATCAGTGGTGACATAGCTCTGCACCCATTGAATAGATGGTCCCATTTTATTTAAAACATTACAGGATGTTTGGGCAATTGCATGTAACTGTTCTGAGGTCATTTTTCCAGCCCCCGGAATTTCCCGCTCAATAACAAATTTTGGCATAAATAATTTTTTTTAAGTTTAAATAATAGTCCGCTTCGATGGTTTCTTGTTACAGGATAAAATCAGATCTAAATAAAATGCTTAATAATTGATCAGAAATCGAAGTTAAGAAAGTTTTTATTTCCACAATTGTCATCATTCAGCCATAAAACAACCTGCATTTCCAATCTTTTGAAATCTTTCACAACTCATTAATAAACCTGAGCCCGGAATTTGAGTTTATAATATGTTACCTGGACAAATAAATTGATAATACTATTTTTTCACTTTAAATCTTAATATATGAAACAGAATTTTTGGAAAATAACTGGTGCGTTTGCATTAGTTAGTTTATTACTGGTAAGCTGTGCCAGTACAGCGCATATCGAAAAAGATGAAAGCATAAATTTCAGCAAGTATAAAACATTTACGTGGTTACATGGCGACGATACTAAACTTGAAAAACAAAGTGCTTTGGCAGAGTCAAAAATCCGATTAGCAGTAAGCCGGGAATTACAAAAAAGCGGATGGAAACAGGTAAAGAATAACCCCGATGTAATATTGGATTATGATCTGCTTGTGGAAAGGAGCAGTAAAGAGAAAAAGGAACCAGTATATAGTCAATCTTATAGCAGGACCGTTTATAATCCATATACACGCAGATATGCTTTGATATATTATCCTTCGCAGTTTATGGGATATCAATCATATGAAGAACTGATAAAAGAAGGAACGATTACCATCACAATGATTGATGCAAATACTGATAAGGTAATCTGGCAGGGATGGACTACCGATGAAGTAAACAATAAGAACCTGACTTCAAAAGAAATTCAGAAAGCTGTAAGCAGCATCTTTAAAAAATCCGATCTGGTGAAGAAATAAAGATATCCATGAAGGGCGGTTTTGATATGCCGTTTCGCTCCAGGCGAGACGGCTTTTTAGTTTAAAAATTTTTTTGCCAGAGAAACCTCCTGGAACTTATCTTTGCGTCCCTTAAAAGGAGGCCCGTTCGTCTAAGGGCTAGGACACCACCCTTTCACGGTGGTGATACGAGTTCGAATCTCGTACGGGCTACAAAAAAAGTACTAGCAAAGTACATAGCCGCATGAAACGCTGAGTTCATGCGGCTTTTATTTTTACCACGTTAAAGATGGCTCATATAAAACCAATTTGCAGATCACCTTTTCAGGAATCTGTTCAAACCATTACTTTCCTCAATATGATTTAGCGATAGCTATTCAGATTAATACTGATGATTTTGCAAAAGTGAAAAGGCATCCATTGGCTTATCTGATAGATATAGGAATTATTCTCACTTCAAAAAATGATTAATGCCTGATATTATTTCAACTCATCGTATTCAACTCTTTTTTAAATTCCTTCGCTGGTGAAACGATTTTCAATTTCTTGTTTTATTTTATCCTCGGGTGCTTTTTGCACAATTTAAATCAGCCAAAGCCGGTATGGTTTAAT
>JAHEZE010000097.1 GCA_023251235.1 Sphingobacteriales bacterium
GATAAATCTTCAAGGTCCCGGAGTCTTCGTCTTTGCGAGGCTGCCAGATTAAGATTAGCATCAATTTTAGTAATGCAAGCCGAAGCAATCTGAATGGATTGACAAAATAAAAAAAGGTTGTAAGCCTCAAAGAATTTACAACCTAAAACTTATTACTTAGTGCTTATACCTACTGTATCGGTTTATAATCTTTAAACATATTCACCTTAGTTCCTTCCACCAGTTTCCGGTAATCAGCCCACTTACCATCAAAAAAGCTGTTTATTAATTTAACCATATCAGCAACTGCTTTTTCTGCATTGGCCACTAATGTTTCTTCCTGCTGGCCCGGGGCCACCATTTTGCTACTAATGGATTGTTGCGCATTTTGCAGTTGCGACATCGTTGTTACTTCAAATGGATTTCTTGATAATCCTTGTTTGTCTGAAGATTTTCCATTGATGGTATCCTTTATTGCTTTTAGTTCATCCGTCATTTTAGTTGTCCTTTTTCGCAGCGAGTCAGTTTCTTTTCCTTCAAGGTCCTTCAATTGTGATTGTATTTTCGTACAAACTTCTTCAGCTTCTGTAATCCTATCTAAACCTTCTGTTAATTTTTCTAATGTCTTTTTTAAACGATCATACATTTTTTTCTGGGCAATTTTTATATCATTACGATTACCAAGTCTCGGATCATCTTTTACTGTAACATAAGTGGAATCTGAAGCCTTTGCATATGAAAGAACCAGTTTATAAGTGCCAGGTAGAACCTGTAGACCTCCGGGTTCATTTGCTTCAGGTAATGGCTTGGGTGAGCCGGGCTGGCGAACACCTTTTTCTTCCATGCCCCAGTATTGACGGTTGAAACCGCTGTCAATATTCCAACGCAGAGTTCTTATCAATTCATTATTGACATTATATATTCTTACAAAGGCAGTATCAGTTCCGCCTCCTCTTCTGCCAAGGCCACCCCCACCAAAACCTCCGCGGCCACCACCACCCCGGCCTCTTTGCCCGGTTGCTGCCGGATCCGCTACAGGAATATTTTCTGCTGGTTGTGTTTTTGCAGTTGAGTCTGATTTTTTAGGTTTGTTTATATAAAATGATACTTCAGCGCCACGGCTGCGATTTTCTGCATCCCATAAACCATATACACTCCATTCATAACCCGGAGCAGCTTTATACTGTGCCTGGATTGCATCGGGTGCAGAAAAAACAGTAACTGGATTTGTAATAGCTATTCCTTTATTAGCTGCAATTTTTCTTAAAGGACGAATATCATCCAGAACCCATAATGCACGGCCAAAGGTTGCAATTGCCAGATCAGCTTCTCTTTCCTGGATGGCTAAGTCATATGTGGAAACAGAAGGATAACCATTTTTCCATTGCTCATAAGAAACTCCATTATCAAAACTTACCCAAAGACCGTTTTCAGTTCCAACAAAAATCAAATTTGGCTCTGTTGGATCCTGTATCATGCAAAGAGCATAACCTTTCACTTTGGTTTCATCCACCATTCTTGTCCATGTTTTTCCATAATCTGTTGTGCGGAAAATATAAGCTTTGAAATCTCCGCGGCGATAATCATTGGCAACTACAAATGCTTCGCCGGCATTGTAACGGGATGCTGTTATCTGCGGTATCCAGCATCCTAATGGCATGCCAGGAATTTTCCCACGAAAATTTGTCCATGTTTTTCCACCATCTCGTGTCAGTTGCACATTGCCATCATCCGTTCCTGCCCAAATTGTTCCCTGCTCTTTTGATGAAGGAGCAATGGTAAGAATAGTGCAATGTGTTTCTGCTCCTGTAATATCCATTGTTAAGCCACCGGTATTTTGAAATGCAGCTATCTGTACGGAATCATTTGTAGTAAGATCAGGAGAAATTGTTTGCCAGTTAATTCCTTTATCATTGCTTTTGTGTAAAAACTGGCTACCGAAATAGATTGTTTTTTTATCAAAAGGATCCTGCGCCATTGCCGAGTTCCAATTAAAACGTAACATAAGCTTTGGGTCTAATGACGGAGGTTTAATAAACCAGCTTTCGCCTGTTTTCCAGTTTCTTCTTCCTATAAAGCCTCCCTGGCTTTCACTATACACCCAGGTGGCATCTTCCGCATCGGGCATTACATCAAAGCCATCACCTCCGCCTACATTGTTCCAGTAGTAATTTCTTATTCCACCATTTGTCCATGTGTAAGCAGGTCCGTGCCAGCTTCCATTATCCTGCATTCCTCCCATTACATTGTAAGGAGTTTCATTGTCAACATTTACATGATAGAATTGTCCGACAGGAAGTTTATCATCAAATGTCCAGTTCTTACCATGATCATGAGTAATGCCGATTCCTCCATCATTTCCTTCAATCATAAAATTAGGATCATTGGGATGAATCCACCAGGCATGATGATCAGGATGAATACCGGAATAAGGAAGTAATTCATTAAATGTTTTTCCACCATCTTCACTTACTTCTACCCGGTCATGAATATTATATAAACGATTTTCATTTTTTGGATCCACCCGGATATCCTGAAAATAAAAAGGGCGGTTAGTAACCCATCTTGCATCACTGTTTACAAGTTCCCATTTCATTCCTCCATCATCACTTTTATATAAACCATTTTTTGTTGCTTCTACTAATGCATATACACGGCTGGGGATATTAGTAGCAAATGCTAAACCTATTCTTCCAAAATTTCCATCAGGCAATCCTTCTGTTTTACCAAGCTTCTTCCAATTTTTTCCTCCATCAATGGTAATGTAAAGACCACTGCCGGGTCCGCCGCTTTTAAAATCCCACGGAGTACGGCGGTGCTGCCACATATTTGCAATCATACGATTTGGATTGGAAGGATCCATCGCCAGATCTGCGCAACCTGAAGTATCGTTCGTGTATAAAATTTTGCTCCATGTTTCTCCACCATCAATTGTTTTAAAGACTCCTCTTTCCGGATGTATGGCATATGGATTACCAATAGCTGCAACATAAATTGTATTGGGGTTAACAGGATCAATAAGGATGCGATGAATATTTCTTGTTTTTTCCAATCCCATCCGCTTCCATGTTTTACCTGCATCCATTGTTTTAAAAATGCCTTCGCCAATATTCAGAGAGTTCCTGGGATTTCCTTCTCCGGTTCCCACCCAAACAATATTCGGATTAGATTGCTGAACAGCAATGGAGCCAATATTCTGGATTGGCTGTTCATCAAAAACAGGAGTCCATGAGTTACCACTGTTTTCTGTTTTCCATACACCGCCCGAAGCAGAACCCAAATAAATAATATTTGGATTTTCTAAAACAACATCAATAGATGTTATGCGTCCACTCATGCCGGCAGGCCCTATATTACGCGGTTTCCAGTTTTTAAATTGTTCAAGACTGATTTTCTGTGCAGAAATAAAAAGAGTAAATAATGAAGCCAGAGTGGCAAGCAGAATTTGTTTTCTCATTGTCTTTAGTTTTGGAAAACTAAACTTACTTAAAAACCATCATTGCCGGAAAAAAATGGATGAATGGTGGAAAGAGCCACCTTGGGGATTTGAACCCCAGGCCTTTTGTTTACGAAATCCCGATAGTCATTGCTTTGAGCCACCCAAGAGATTCGAACTCTCGACCTGCTGTTTACGAAACAGCTGCTCTAACCAACTGAGCTAGGGTGGCAATTTCCTGATACGATGACTTATCGGGACTCTGACCATCCCGATAATTATCGGGAGAACTAAAGTGGCTGAAAGAGTACAAATTTATTAAAGAAAATGCCGACTGATAAATTGCAACAGAAGTTTCCGTTAAAAACGAAAATTTTTTGCAACAGATGAAGCTTTTTTATATCAAAAAGGTTTCATCGTCTTCACTCCCGGTACAATAGTTGAGCTTTCGGGATAAAGCACTGCTTTCACCATATTATTCAATGTAAGAAATTTTTTAGCCGCACTTTGCAGGTCTTCAAGTTTTATAGCATCAACCCTTTGTTCATAGTCAAGAATGTTTTCAGGATTAGTTTGATCAATCCATGCATTGGATAATGAAGTAAGCCAATAGTCGTTGCTTTGAAGATTTACATGGTATTGTTTTTTCCATGTTTCTTTTACTTTGTCCAGATCTTTTTGATCTATACCTTTTTCCTGCGCATTTTTTATTATTTCAAAAAAAGCACCTGAAAGTTTATCTACATTTTCGGGCCCGCAAGGCAGTCTGGCTGAAATGGTATAATGTACATAAGGACGTTTTACAATACTCCCCTGCATTCCGCCTCCGTAAATTCCACTCATATCTTCCCGGAGTTTTTCAATGATTTTAATGTTTAATACTTCAATCAAAGCAGCCAGTGCTAATTTGTCTTCACGGCTGTATTCGCATTCGCCTTCAAACATTATATTGATCATGCTTTGCGATGCCTTACCTTTTTTCAGGTTGGCTTCGGTTATCCCTTTTATCATACGTACACCATTATCCTTATATTTATTTTCACCTGGAGCAGCAGGCAATGAGCCAATATATTTTTCAAATAATGGTCTGGCTTTCTCCGTATCAATATTACCGACAAATGTGTAATGCATACCATTGGCATTGCCAAATATTTGCTGGTAAATGGAAAAAAGTTTATCAATATCCAACTTGTCAAAATCTTCACTTGCGGGAACTCCGCTTTCTGCCCACGGATGATTATTGTATAAAATTTTTGTCAGTGTATCCTGGTACCAGGCCTGTGGATTCTGTTTAATAAACTGCAATGCAGATTTATTTTTTGTAACAAAGGATTTGAACAAAGTTTCATCTCTCCGGGGTTGGGTAAAGTACAGGTACATTAATTGAAGAAACGTTTCAAAATCTTTTACGCTGCTGTTTCCTTCAATTCCTTCTTCATGATTATTGATATAAGGGAACACTTCAACCGTTTTGCCTGAAAGGAATTTTGCCAGGTCGGTTGGCGACATATCTTTCAATCCCATTTCACGAATGATCGTAGCTGCATATTGAACATTTTCTTTATCTGCTAAATCAAAGCGGTGAAACCCGCCCCAGCGCCAGGCGTCCATTAATATCTCATCATTCTGAAGTTTGGTGGGCATGATAGTAATTGTTACCCCATTGCTGAGTGTAAAATCCGTTGTACCCAATTTTTCATTATTAGATTCAGCGATAATTTTTCCAGCCACCGGCTCTTTATTAATAAGCGAAGATGCCACTGCCTTTTCTTTATAAGGAGCTACAGGTTTTTTATTAGCTGCCACTATAGATTTCAACAGTTCGTCATTTCCCGGCAACTTTTCTTTCATTTTGGTTGGCGCCTGCATCAGGGCAAAAGCGTTGGAAGTTGAAGGCATTTTTTTAGCCACTGCATTTATTTCATTCAGGCTTAAGCCAGGTAGAATCTGTTGTAAAAACTTATAATGATGTTCGGCTCCCGGTATAGGATCACTCTGCAGGTAATGATTTACATAGGACCCGATTATTTGACCAGATAAAGTTTTATCTTTTTCCAAAAACTCTTTTTCGGCATTGTTCAGCATGCTGGCTTTGGCACGATCGAGTTCGGTTTGTAAAAATCCAAACTGTCTCGCCCTATTAGTTTCAGCCATCAACGCATCCACAGCTTCCTGCATTGGGTTTTCGCCCAACAACGCAGCGGATAAAAAACAATTATAACCACGAAGCAATGACTGATAGCCGGTATAACCAAATACAAACGGGGGGTTTTCCTTTTGCGTCAGTTCCTGCAACCGTTGGTTGATGAGGGAACTCACCAATTCTTCGGCCAGGTTTTTCCGGTAATCATTCCAGGTTCTTATTTTCCTCGCAGGTTTAATAAAATTAAATACCTGTAAAATATTATTCGTGGCTTCATCATCTGTAACCATCATTGCTTCGGGCTTTGTTCTTGGTATTATCGGAATAATGGATGGCCTTACAGGTGCATTGGCAGGATTTTGAAATTTCGAAAAATGAGCCACAATCTTTTTTTCCGCTTCGGCGGGATCAATATCTCCAACTACCATCACTGCTATCAGATTGGGACGATACCATGATTTGTAAAAATTCTTCAGCAATTCAGGCTTGAAGGTTTTCAATATTTCATCTTTTCCTATCGGTAAACGTTCTGCATACTTTGAACCATTAAATAATTTTGGAAAATATTGCCTGCTCATTCTTTCAAATGAACCTTTGCTTAGTCTTGATTCTTCCAATACAACACCTCTTTCTTTTTCAATTTCGTTTTTATCGAAAAGGTTATTGAATGCCCAATCTTCCAGCACAGTAAATCCTTTTTCAACTACAGAAGCATCATCAGTGGGAATGGGTAAAATATAAACTGTTTCATCAAAACCTGTATAGGCATTCAGATCGGCGCCAAATTTTACACCTGCTTTTTGTAAATAATTGACCAACTCGTTCTTTGGAAAATTTTTAGAACCATTGAAGCCCATGTGTTCCATAAAATGGGCAAGGCCTCGCTGATCATTGTTTTCCAGCACGGAACCCGTATTAACTGCCAGACGCAATTCCAGTTTCTTCTCCGGCTTTACATTTTTGCGGATATAATAAGTAAGGCCATTTGCCAGCCTTCCCACTTTCACACCTGGGTCAAGAGGAATTGGGTCATTCAATTTGTATTGGCCAAAAGAAATACTGCAAATAAATAATAAACACAGGCCAACAATCAGGTTAAAATAATTTTTTTTCATTGTGACAATATTAAATAGTAAAATTATAAATCAGAGTATGGCAAGATTAAAGAAAATAAAAACCTCTCCGGATGATTTGGAGAGGGTTTAGTAAATTGATTTATTGCTCAGGTTTTTCTTCCTTTTTTTCTTTGTAGTTTTTTTCCGCTTCTTTGGCTTTTGCAAAATCGAGCACTACGCCATTAATACAAAACCTTAAACCTGTAGGAGGCGGTCCATCATTAAACACATGTCCTAAATGTGCCTTGCAGCGACCGCATTGAGTTTCAGTTCTATTCATCCCAAGTGTGTTGTCAGGAGTATATATGATGCTGCCTTTAGAAATTGGCTCATAAAAACTTGGCCAACCACATCCTGCATCAAACTTAGTATCGCTTTTAAACAAAGGGTTTCCGCAAGCTGCACAATAGTATGTGCCTTTGTCATAAAAATTTTCATATTTGCTGGTCCAGGGTCTTTCAGTGCCTTTCATCCTGGCAATGTTATAAACATCCTGCGGCAGCATTTTCTTCCATTCTTCATCCGTTAGATTTACTTTGGAAGTATCAGTGCTAGAGTAAACCGGGCTTTTTTTATCAGTAGTTTCCATTTTTTTTGTTTTTGAATTTGAAGAGGTTTGCGAACTGCACTGCTGACAGGAGACAGCAAAAAATAAAATAGTCAGTATTTGTTTCATGGTCTTCATTTCTTAATAAACAAATTTACGTTTTCTCAGGTTGGCTGGTTTTCTATCAGGAGACAAATAGCAGGACTTAACATTTTATTACAAACAGTTGTATTCAACCAGCAAATGATTTTAACCAAATCATCCTCAATCACCAGTTATTTGACCAATGGATATTATATTTGTCGTTCACCCAAAACTGGCAGGCGTTTATGTTTAATTTGATCCTGTTTGGTCCCCCCGGAAGCGGCAAAGGCACGCAGTCAGAACGGCTGGTGGAGAAATACGGCCTGATTCATCTGTCAACCGGCGGTCTGCTTCGGGAAGAGATTTCTAATAAAACACCACTCGGCATTGAAGCGAAAAAGTTTATGGATCATGGTCAATTGGTACCGGATGAAGTGGTGATAGGAATGGTAGATTCTTATTTTGATCAGCATAAAGGAGCTGCCGGATTTTTATTTGACGGATTCCCCCGAACAGTTGCCCAGGCGAAGGCTTTGGATCGGTTGATGACATTAAAAAAAACAGATATTGCCCTTGTTCTGGCCCTGGAAGTTTCTGAAGGGGAATTGGTGAAAAGATTACTGAACCGAGGCAAAACAAGCGGACGCAGTGATGATAACAATGAAGAAGTTATCCGGAAGCGTTTTGCTGTGTATATGAACGAGACCTCGCCGGTAGCAGACTATTATAAAAGAGTAAAAAAATTTAAAGCCATACAAGGCGAGGGCTCCGTGGGAGAAATTTATACTGCATTAAGACAAACCATTGATAAAGCCATGGCCAGCCATCATAACTGATTTATTTGGCCCCGGATTATCCGGTTTTTTTTATGCTCCCGATTTTTATCAACTTGCATTCCCAAATCGGTTATATGAATTTTGAGAAAAAAAAATTTTTGCAAACAAGATTTATTTCTCTGTTACAACGGCTTGATGTGAACACCCCGCCACGTTGGGGTAAGATGAATGTTCAACAGATGATTGAACATTTTACAGATGCTGTAATGCTTGCCAGCGGCAAATTCAACCTGCCAATTATAACTCCCCGTGATTCGCTGCTCCGCTATCGTGAATTTTTACTGAGCGAAAAACCGTTTAAAGAAAATACCAAAAGCCCCGTAATGGGTGAAGAGCCGGCTGCACTCCGAAAACATACTCCTCAGGCTGCAATTGGTAAATTACAGGAAGAGTTGATAAATTTTTTTAAAACCTTTGAGAAGAACCCCAACTTAATCACCCGAAATCCTGTATTTGGTGATCTTAATTTTGATGAAAATATTCAGTTGATTCATAAACATGCTTTGCATCATTTGAAACAGTTTGGGATTGAGGCCCATTAGTTATTGGAGAGTAAAAGTTTTATTGATTATAAGCTTATCTGAGGTACTAGGCAAGGCAACATTAATTTCAATATTCCATTTAGAGGAAGAGATTTTTGTTCCTTTTACAGTTCCCGATACTACGGAATGTGCGCCGGGAACACAGAAACATACTCTGTTGAAAAGAACCAGCATTCCCGAGAGCTGGCTGTCCTGATAAATAAACGAGGTGGTGGATGATGGAACCTGGAAAACAACATAGTCAGTGTATCCTTCGTCGGCAATATTGTTACAATGAGGACCAATGTGAGTGTAACGGAAAACAATATAGCTTCCGGGATTAATTTGATAAAAAAGCCGGCCCATGTCTGAAGTGGTGTCAATCTTACTGGAATTTATAAAATCATATTTATAATCATCTTTTGAACAATCGTTGACTCCTCCTTTTTTACAGGAAAAAAACAATAGAACCAAAACCAAAATCAGTAAGATCAGTTTCATTTTCAAATTAAATTAATATATGGCATATTCCTCTTCCTGCATCTAATCTCAGTCAAAATTAAAATAACTTTACTCTTCATTTTACAATTATGAATAAACTTGGAAATTATATAACTGGTCAATGGATGACCGGTGAGGGGGATGGACAACTACTTTACAATGCTGTAACCGGTGATGTGGTAGCTGTGGCTTCCACCAAAGGACTTGATTTTAAGGCCATGACTGATTATGCAAGAACAGTTGGCAATCCTGCCTTACGCAAAATGACTTTTCACCAGCGTGGCAATATGCTGAAAGCCCTGGCGCTTCACCTGAGAAATCATCTTGATAAATTTTATACAATCAGCTATCAAACCGGCGCTACCAAAGCGGATAGTTGGGTAGATATTGAGGGTGGTATCGGAAACTTATTTGCCAATGCATCATTAAGAAGAAAATTTCCTGATGAAATTTTTTGTATTGATGGAGAAAGCCACAACTTAAGTAAAAACAATTCTTTCATGGGAACGCATATTCTGGTTCCCAAAGAAGGAGCGGCAATTCATATCAATGCATTCAATTTTCCGGTTTGGGGAATGCTTGAAAAAATTGCGGTAAACCTTTTAGCAGGTATGCCAGCGATCGTCAAGCCGGCAACTATTACTTCTTTCCTGACAGAAGCAATAGTAAAAGAAATTATTGCCAGTAAAATTTTACCCGAAGGATCATTACAACTTATTTGTGGCAGTGCCGGGGATTTGCTGGATCATGTTACTTCGCAGGATGTAGTAACATTTACCGGCAGCGCTTCAACCGGAAAGATGCTGAGAAGTAATCCAAAAATTTTAAGTGAGAATGTACCATTTAATATGGAAGCGGATAGCTTGAACTGTATTGTGCTTGGTGAAGATGTAACTCCTGATAAACCTGAATGGGATATTTTTATAAAAGAAGTTAGAAAAGAAATGACATTAAAAGCAGGCCAGCGATGTACCGGTATCCGCAGAATTTTTGTGCCTGAAAATAAAATGGAAGACCTGTGGAAAGCAATTGCAAAATCTTTATCGCAGACGACTATCGGAAATCCCTTGAATGAAAAAGTAAGAATGGGGAGTCTGGCAGGAGAAACACAACGCAAAGAAGTGAGAGAGCAGATTCAAAAATTATTGGCTTCTTCACAAATCGTATATGGTTCGATGGATAGCGTGGAAGTGTTGGATGCGGATTCAAAAAAAGGTGCTTTTCTTTCTCCCATTTTATTAATGAATGATAAGCCGCATACATCAAATGAAGCTCATGAAGTAGAAGCATTCGGACCGGTAAGTACCATTATGCCGTATAAAAATTCAGATGATGCAATAGCTTTAAGTAAATTGGGCAAAGGAAGTTTATGCTCAACAATAGTTACAGCGGATTACAAAATAGCGCAACAATATGTTATTGGCGCTGCCACACATCATGGACGAATTCTTGTGTTAAATAATGAATGTGCTAAAGAAAGTACCGGTCATGGTTCGCCTTTGCCCTTGCTTGTTCACGGCGGCCCGGGTCGTGCAGGTGGTGGTGAAGAAATGGGTGGACTTCGCGGCGTAAAACATTATTTACAAAGAACGGCATTACAAGGTTCGCCAACAACGATTACAGCGATCACTAATGTTTACCAGCAATATGCAAAGGGCAAAGACCCGCTCATTCATCCTTTCAAAAAATATTTTGAAGAATTACAAATAGGTGACCAGGTCATCACTCAAAAAAGAATTATTACTTCAGACGACATAGACAGGTTTGCTGACCTGAGCGGTGATCATTTCTATGCACATATTAAAACAACAGACTTTACAGGAACCATGTTCGAAAAACAGGTAGCACATGGTTATTTTATTATGAGCATTGCTGCCGGGTTGTTTGTGGATAGCTATGAAAAAAATCCGGTACTGCTGAATTATGGCATCGATGAACTTCGTTTTACCAAACCGGTTTATCCCGGTGCGGAGATTCATATTAAATTTACCTGTAAAGAAAAACTACCCAATGATAAAAGGGTAATAGAAAAACCGGAAGTCCCGATAGCTATCGGGATTAAACGTGGTGATGATATTGATAAAGGAATAGTAAAATGGCTGGTGGAAATGATTGATGAAACGGGGGAAATAACTGGTGTTGCAACGATATTGACAATGGTAGCCAAACAAAAACAATAATAATTCACTAATTCTTTTTTTATGATCGAGGGATATGTAAAATCAGAAACGCATAAGGGTATTACTTCTATTGAATTTTTTCACCCTCAAAGCAATTCTCTTCCTGGGAAAATCCTGCATAATCTTACTACTGCTATTAAGCATGCAGGCGAAGATCCAGCTACGATAGTTATTATACTTCGTTCAGCTGGTGAAAAAGCGTTTTGTGCCGGTGCATCTTTTGATGAATTAGCGGTTATTAAAGATGAAAAAGAAGGATTAAAATTTTTCAGCGGATTTGCAGATGTTATTAATGCCATGCGCATCTGCCCCAAATTTATCATCGGCAGAATTCACGGCAGATGTGTTGGGGGAGGTGTTGGTCTTGCAGCGGCAGTTGATTATGCCTTTGCAACAGAAGCTGCTGAAATAAAACTTAGCGAACTGGCAGTAGGCATTGGTCCTTTTGTAGTGGGCCCTGCCATAGAAAGAAAAATCGG
>JAHEZE010000025.1 GCA_023251235.1 Sphingobacteriales bacterium
AATTTGAATTAAAGTTATAAATAAAATTAAAAACCTCATTCACAAATTGAATGAGGTTTTTTAAAGTTTTTTCTTTCAACATTTACATTTCTGCAAAATGCTTATGGAAATAAGGAATCGTTTCTATTCCCTTATAATAATTTGCCAGGTTGAATTTTTCATTCGGGCTATGCAGGTTATCACTATCTAATCCAAAACCCATAAACACAATTTTAATTCCCAGCTCTTCTTCAAACAGGGAACAGATTGGAATACTGCCACCGCCACGCACCGGAATAGGATCCTTGCCGAACGTATCTTTTATTGCTGCCGCGGCTGCTTTGTAAGCTTTACTGTCCACCGGGGTCATGTATGGTTCACCTCCATGATGTAAAGAGGCTTTCAATGTAATGGATGGAGGCGCAATTTTATTTAAATGGCTTATCAGCAGTTCTGTTATTTTATCGCTGTTTTGATTTGGAACCAGCCTTGCTGAAATTTTTGCAAATGCTTTGGATGGTAAAACCGTTTTTGCTCCTTCACCAGTATAACCACCCCATATACCATTTATTTCAAGGCTTGGACGAATACCGGTTCTTTCATTAGTAGTAAAACCTTTTTCACCCCAGAGTTCTCTAACGCCTAAATCATCTTTATATTCTTTTTCATAATAAGGCGCTGCAGCCATTAATTTCCTTTCTTCTGCCGTAGCTTCCGCAACATCGTCATAAAATCCTGGAATGGAGATGTGATTGTTTTCATCGTGAAGCGATGCAATCATATTTGCAAGAATAATGATGGGGTTAGCCACTGCACCCCCATACACACCACTATGTAAATCACGGTTGGGGCCAGTTACTTCCACTTCAATATAACTTAAGCCCCTTACGCCAATATCAATTGAGGGAGTATCAAGACTAATCATTGCCGTATCACTGATTAATACCACATCTGCTTTCAGCAAATCTTTATGGCTTTTTACAAAGTCAGCAAGGTTCATAGAGCCCACTTCTTCTTCTCCTTCAATACAAAATTTAATATTGGTACAAAGTGTGTTGGTTTGAACCATAATTTCCAATGCCTTAATGTGCATATAAAACTGTCCTTTATCATCGCAACTTCCTCTGGCAAATATTTTCCCGTCTTTAATCACCGGGTCAAAAGGGCCGCTGTTCCAGAGTTCCAGTGGTTCTGCCGGCTGTACATCATAATGGCCATACACCAGCACTGTCGGTTTTGACGGATCAATAATTTTTTCGCCGTAAACAATCGGATGACCCGATGTTTGAAATAGTTCAGCCTTGTCAGCACCGGCATCCAGCATACGTTGCTTCACCATTTCTGCACATTTAACCATATCGCTTTTATGTTCGCTTTTTGCACTTACACTTGGGATGCGTAATAATTCCAGCAACTCATTTAAAAACCTGTCCTTATTCTTTTCCTGGTATTCTTTCCAAACCTGCAACATAATATTAAAATTTTTGGGTAGGCGAAGATAAGAACTAAGCGTTTATTGTTTTACGTTTTTTCTGGCTCCTGCGGCAGGCCTTATGCTGCATACTTGAATAGCTGATTTCATAGTTATTTCAGCTATTGGAGAGTTTTTCGAGGAAGGCATTTTATTCATCTTTCTTTTTTACTGTTACAGCTTTTTTTACCATTTTACTTCCATATCTATCTTTAATATCATCTACGGCTTTATAAAGATTTAGTTTCTCCACTTTGTTGTCAAACAAATTCATCTGCATGGTAAATGGAATAAGTTGGCTGAAGCGAACACCTACCAACCTGACAGGCCGGCCGGGTTGGTATGATTTATTAAAGATATCTTTTGCTTTTGCAATTAACTCATCATCCAGGGCCGTATAATCTATTACTTCCTGGCGGGTGGTGGTTTCAAAATCCTTGTAACGGATCTTCACTGTTACACAACCGGTAAGCTTTTCATCTTCTCTTAAACCATAACAGGTTTTTTCTGTAAGCCTCACTAATTCTTTTTGCAGAAAATCAACATCTGTATAATCGGTGTCAAATGTATTTTCATGACTCATACTTTTCTGTTTCCAATCGGTAGAAATCTCCGTACTACCTATTCCCTGCGACTTCCTCCATAGGCTTTCGCCCCATTTACCTAAATGGGCTTCTAAAAATTCAGGCGTTGATTTAGCTATGTCTTCAATTTTATATAAACCAAGTTTTTTTAATTGACTTTCTGTTTGTTTACCAACTCCATTAATTTTCTCAACTGCAAGCGGCCAGAGAAATTCTTTTTCTTTTCCGTGAGGGATTTCTAAAAACCCATTTGGCTTTGCTTCATTTGTTGCCATTTTACTGATAAACCTGGCGGAAGATAATCCGCAGGAAATAGGTAAGCCGGTTTTTTTAATTATTTCTTCTCTTAATTCTTTGGTGTATTTGCTTACACCAAAAAATTTTTCCATGCCGGTCATGTCGCAATAGAATTCATCAATGCTGGCTTTTTCAAACAGGGGAACTTTTTCGGCTATGATATCGGTAACCCATCTTGAAAATTTACTGTAATCGCCACGACTGGCGTTGGTAACAATGGCATGTGGACATAGTTGCAATGCTTTTTTCATTGGCATAGCGGAATGAATACCGAATTTTCTTGCTTCATAACTGCAAGCAGCAACAACACCTCTTTCATATCCACCCACTAATACCGGTTTTCCTTTCAGTGAAGGATTGTTGAGAATTTCTACTGAAACAAAAAATGAATCCAGATCGAAATGGGCAATATGATGCAAAGATTCTGACACAGTTCAAAGGTAGACTACAGATAAATTTCCAGAAAACCATCCGGCAAATCGACAATCACTTCTTTCTTTTTATGATCAATTTTTTTCAAAAAGGTTTCGTTAATCGGAATCAGTACTTCTTTATTTTTTATTTCTATTCTGCATAGTAACTGATGAGGTTGTTCCACTACTTCCAATATTTCACTCAGCCGGTCTTTATTATTAATGATGCTATACCCCAGCAAACTTGCCGGTGCAGACTTTGCAGCATATTTCTTAAAATCTTCCTCTTTTAACCATATTTCTTTTTGGGAAAGTTTAGCAGCAGCTTCTCTTGTGTCAATACCTTCCAGCTTCAGATAAATTTCATTTCCCGATTTTATTTTTGTGCTTTCAATAAACCAGGGAAAGAAAGAATCTTTTTTATCTTCAGTAAAAATTGTTTTCAGGTCTTTCAGGGAAGTTTTCTTTCCCAGCTCATGTTTTAAAATAAGCTCGCCGGTTAGTCCATGAACAGCTACAAGTTTTCCAGTTTTGAAATATTGCATAATAGTGAATGGTCAATGGTGAACGGTGAAATAGTAATAGTTGAGTTGTCTGTATTGCCCATTGACTATTCACAATCGACGAAAAAAATTCAATAGAGTTACAAAAGTACAGGGGTGTGACGCAAGAGAAGCCTCATAGCAGTAAAAAATTTGGGGATAAAAAAATCCCCCGACAAAGTCAGGGGATCAATACTTTCCGGATCGGATAGTGGCTAAGCTTCTCCGCTGTTGCTGCTTTCTGGCCTTCTTTCAGGGCGTCGGTCACCTTGCGGTCTGCGTCCACGACGATTTCTCATCGCATCTTCCTGGCGCTTCCTGATCTGAGTCTCATGTTCGCTGAACCATTTCTGGAATTTTTCCATGGCGGTAGCGTCATCAAATAGACCCAGTTTTACTCCACGCAGCAGGTGTTTCAGGTACAATACACCTTTAAAACTCAGAATCCGGCGAACAGTATCGGTGGGTTGAGCACCTTTGTTCAACCAATCTAATGCTCTTTGCCTGTCCACTTGAATGGTAGCTGGAATGGTAAGAGGGTTGTAGGTTCCAAGTTTCTGAATGAATTTACCATCGCGGGGGCTGCGGGAATCTGCAACAACGATGAAGTAGAACGGTCTTTTTTTTGAACCGTGTCTTTGCAAACGGATTTTAACTGGCATTTTAAATAGACATTTAAATGCGTGAACAAAAATTGTTTAGAAACCGGTAAAAACCGGGAGAGCAAATGTAAGCAAGGAATGGCATAATGCCAATAATGGAAAAAATATAGTTTTTGTTAACGGCATTTGGCCCTGATTGGTCTGTAGTTACGTCGCACTCTTTTGCTTTTATTAATTCTACTGAGCTTATTTGTTTGAAGACAGACAAGTCAAGGTATCGGTTTCTTCAACTACTTCATTCCGGACATCATTTTTCCAAACATTCCAGATTTATTCATGCCCTTCATCATATCCCGCATTTGTTCAAACTGTTTCATAAATGCATTTACCTCGCTAATGTCCTTTCCACATCCACTGGCAATTCTTTTTTTCCTGCTCATATCAATGAGATCGGGATTTGCTTTTTCTTCCACTGTCATAGAATTGATCATAGCTTCAATACCTTTAAATGAATTGTCATTAATGTCAATGTCTTTCATTTGCTTTCCCATTCCGGGAATCATACCAAGCAGATCTTTCATGTTTCCCATTTTCTTTATCTGCTCCAGCTGTATTTTAAAATCAGCAAAGTCAAATTTGTTTTTGCGGATTTTGCCTTCCAGTTTTTTTGCTTCTTTTTCGTCAAATTGCTCCTGCGCTTTTTCAACCAATGTAGTTATATCACCCATGCCAAGAATACGTTGAGCCATCCTTTCAGGATAAAATACATCCAACGTATCCATTTTTTCACCACTACTGGTAAACTTGATTGGCTTTGTAACTGTATACTTTATTGAAAGAGCTGCACCACCCCTTGTATCGCCATCAAGTTTTGTAAGTACTACTCCTGTAAAATCAAGCCGGTCATTAAATGCTTTGGCAGTATTCACTGCATCCTGACCGGTCATGCTGTCTACCACAAATAAAATTTCCTGCGGGTTCGCAACTTTTTTTATGTTGGCTACTTCGGTCATCATTACTTCATCAATGGCCAGCCGGCCGGCAGTATCGATAATGACAACATTTTTATTTTTGCTTCTGGCTTCTTTGATTGCATTTTGCGCAATGGAAGAAGCATCTTTATTTTCTTCTTCAATATAAACATCTACACTAATCTGTTCACCCAAAATTCTTAACTGTTCCATGGCAGCAGGGCGATAAATGTCTGCGGCCACCAGTATGGGGGAGAGACCTTTTTTTGTTTTCAGATAATTGGCAAGCTTGCCACTGAAAGTTGTTTTACCGGATCCCTGTAAACCGGCTATTAAAATGACTGCCGGACTACCTTTGGCATTGAAACTGCTTTCCTGTCCCCCCATCAGTTCGGTCAGTTCATCTTTCACAATTTTTACCATTAACTGACCAGGACTGATGGCATTGATAACCTTTTCACCAATTGCCTTTGCTTTTACACGATCTGTAAAATCTTTGGCTATTTTAAAATTTACGTCTGCATCCACCAATGCCCGGCGAATGTCCTTTAACGTTGCGGTTATATTGAGCTCTGTAATTCTTGCCTGGCCTTTAAGATTTTTAAAGGCTGATTCGAGATGCTCTGATAAACTCTGAAACATAATCCTGATTATTTCCTGATAATAAATAAAAAGTGAACTTTTAAAAGTCCACTTTTTAAAGAGATGCAAAGATAAAGTAGAAGGGTAGAATTTATTTCAGTGAAATATTTTTAATTTGTTAATGCGGGATTTATATACCTAAATAAGTTCTTAAAAGGTTACATCGGGTATTTGTTTTCAGTTTGGTGATGGCCTTGTCCTTTATCTGGCGTACCCTTTCACGGGTAAGGCTGAACCGTTCTCCAATATCTTCAAGGCTCATAGGGTGATCTACGCCAATACCAAAGAAAAAGCAGATAACCTCTTTTTGTCTTTCTGTTAATGCTGTAAGACTTCTTTCAATCTCAATTTTTAAGGATTGTGTATGATCAAGCTCTCCATCTGTTTTTTCAGCATTGGGATTTTCCATCACATCCAATAATGTATTTTCTTCTCCTTCAGCCAAAGGCGTATCCATACTTACATGCCTGGAAGAAATACCCATTGAAGCAGATACTTCTTCAATATCCATTTCCAAAGCTTCTGCCAATTCTTCAGTAGACGGCTCTCTTTCATATTCCTGTTCTAATCTGGAAAAGGTTTTTTGAATACGGTTAGTGAGTCCTACCTTATTTAAAGGCAACCGGACAATTCTGGCTTGCTCAGCCAAAGATTGAAGAATACTTTGCCGGATCCACCATACAGCATAAGAAATAAATTTGAAACCACGGGTTTCATCAAAACGCTGAGCTGCTTTAATCAGCCCAAGATTTCCTTCATTAATCAGGTCCGGTAAGGATAATCCCTGGTTTTGGTATTGCTTGGCTACGGAAACTACAAAACGAAGATTTGCCTTGGTCAATCGATCCAGAGATTTTTGATCGCCTTGACGGATCAGACGAGCCAGCTTAACTTCTTCTTCGGAGGAAATGAGTTCGACTTTGCCGATTTCCTGAAGGTACTTTTCAAGACTTTGAGATTCACGGTTTGTAATCGACTTAGTGATCTTGAGTTGCCTCATGCTCATAGGTATGGGTTTTTATTGGTTGTTTATAGGATAAAAGAATATTGACTTGTCACCTTGAAATCTCACTATCTTCCTGACTTCTTCAGAACATATTGAACGTCAGAGCAATTTAGTGAAAATAGAAATACTACCAAAAATTAGTTTGACCACCAGTTATAACGAATTCGGGTCATGTTTATTTTCCTGGAAGCTCCCAAAACATAAAGTGAGTAAAAATAATAGATAAAATACTTTGCAGGATGAATTTATTATTTATTATTGCACGGATTGATAATAGAATTAAAGATGAATCAAAAGCAGTTATATACATTAGAATTTTTAGTGAGGTGTTCTCCAAGTATCCTGTATGAATTTCTAGCTACACCTGCAGGACTGCAGGAATGGTTTGCTGATAAAGTAGATGAAAGGGATAATGTATTCAGCTTTACATGGAATGGGGTTGCTGATAAGGCCGAATTATTAGAAAGCGAACAAGATAAATTCATCCGTTTTCACTGGCTGCATATGCCTAAAGAAGAATACTTTGAATTCAGGATTTTAAAATCAGAGGTTACTAATCAAACCATACTGATGATAAAAGATTTTGCAGACAAAAAGGAAATCAAAGACCAAACCAGGTTATGGGATTACCAGGTCAAAGAACTCTTTCACAGGTTAGGAAGTTAATTACAAAAGCGTAAAAGCAATTCAAAATTCTTCAGAAGCTTTATTTCCATTTTGTTTAATTGATCAAGAGGAATTTTTATTGCAATCTTTATAAAAAGTTTTCCAAAAATTATTTTTTTCAAGTCCTGAGAGGGTATTTGAGCAATCATTTTATAATTATCTGGTTCAAAGTGATGTTCCCATTCCTTTTCTCCTACACATAAATAAAAACCAGCAGATGAAAAGGAGGAAAGATTTTCAATAATAGATTTTTGTAACATGATTTTATACTTTCCTGATAGATGAAGGGTAATGCTGAAAAAATTTCCCCACCAGAATAAAGTACGGATAGCCAATATATTTTCAATTTTAAAATGCCTGGGATAATCCAGCACTAACCAGGGAAGCCCTTTGTAATTTTCTCCTTTTGAAATTTTATAGGATGTCTTTAAAACCTCCTTTGGAAAAACCAAAGCATATTTTTCCAATATTGTTTGCTGCTTTAATTGTAATTCTTCCAGGAACTGTTTTAATTTTTGAATAATGCCATTCTTTGTTAAAATAATATCTGAATTAATTACTAAGCCCATCTCAAAAGGCAAAAGCTGTATTTTTGTTTGATCCTTCATTTCTCAAAAATAATAACTGGTTCTCCCTTATGAACGGATACGGCTAATATGTTTAAAAAACTTGACAAACTGATAACTAAAGCCTTCATTGGCCCTTTCATCGCAGTTTTTTTTCTGACACTGCTGGTTCTGGTTATGCAATTCTTTTGGTTATGGATTGATGAGTTTGTAGGAAAGGGTCTTTCTGCAGGGGTTGTTTTTGAGTTTATAGGGTATCAAAGTGTAGCCCTGGTTCCTTTAGCATTACCTCTGGCAGTTCTGCTTTCTTCATTAATGACATTTGGCAATCTTGGAGAAAGCATGGAACTGGTGGCTGTAAAATCATCTGGCGTATCTTTACTGCGATTTATGCAGCCGCTTTTAATTGTAAGTATTTTCATTTGCGGAATTGCATTCCTTTTTTCAAATTATATTATTCCGGTTGCCGTTTTAAAATCACAAACCTTATTGGCTGATATTGTTTGGGCAAAACCGGCATTTGATATAAAAGAAGGAGTTTTTTATGATAAGATTGATGGCTTTGCAATCAAAATAGGTAAAAAGGAATCGGATAGCCTGGTTTATGATGTAATTATTTATGAAAAAGGTCCAAATAATCTGCAGGACAATTTTGTTATTGCTAAGAGTGGGATCATGCGCACAACCGGAAATAAACGTTTCCTGGAATTTGACCTTAAAGATGGCTGGCGATACCAGGAGCGGGGTGACAGATTCAATAACAATACAGATTACATACGGATAGGGTTTAAAGAATATAGTAAGCAATTCGATCTTAGTTCATTAGGATTGAGGCAGCGTTCTTCTGATACAGTTACTAATAATAATCAACGGATGCAAAGTATGAGACAATTAAGTAAAACTATTGATTCATTGGAAAATGATGCAAAACGAAATTCTGAAAAAGTAAAGCAGGATGTATTTTCTGTATTTGCTTTCTCAAGATATCTTGATAGTGGGTACAAAAAGCCTGATATTTCGAAATTGCCGGTTGTAAAAAATTTTGATCTGCTTTTACCGGATAGTGCAAGGATGGTTATTAATCAGAAGGCGGTTACTTTAATTAGTTCTACAACACTTAATGGAGAAATTGCTTACTCGGATTATTTAATTAAACAAAGAGATATCCGTCTTCACAAAATTGAATGGCACAAAAAAATAACTCTTTCGTGTGCCTGTCTTGTCCTTTTTTTAATTGGAGCACCTCTTGGCTCCATTATTCGCAAGGGCGGAATAGGTACTCCTATGGTTGTTGCTGTATTTCTGTTTATGTTTTTCTTTTTTTTCAATACTACCGGTGAAAAATATGTGAAGGAAGATGTACTCACATCATTTTGGGGGATGTGGATGGCAACCCTGATCCTGGTGCCGGTTGGAATTTTCCTTACATATAAAGCGATGCATGATTCTAACCTGTTTAATAAGGAGTTTTATTTTCGTATCTGGAAAATAGTTAAAAAATTTTATGATAGAAACTAAACCGGGATACGATTTGACTGGTTTCTGATAAGAAAAAATATTTTTTTGGAAAGAGAATCACAAAATCTGCAAATGCAAAAATGGGTGGCAACTGTTTCAGCATTGCTGCTCATAGCAAAATTTACTGCATATTACCTCACCCACTCCGTTTCTATTTTAACTGATGCATTAGAAAGTATCGTCAATGTAGCTGCAGGATTCATTGGGCTATACAGTCTTTACATTGCAGCCAAGCCAAGAGATAAGGATCATCCATATGGTCATGGCAAAGCAGAATTTCTTTCTGCAGCTATTGAAGGAACCCTGGTTCTTTCAGCCGGGGCAATTATTATTTATAAAGCAGTAAAAGCTTTTTTATTTCCGGATGAACTGGAAATGATAAGTACAGGATTGATTTTAGTGGCAGTAACAGCAGTTATTAATTTTGCAATGGGATCTATCACAATTCAGAAAGGGAAAAAGAACAATTCACTTGCTTTGGAGGCGAGTGGTAAACATTTGCAATCGGATAGCTATTCCACATTAGGAATTATTTTTGGCTTACTGCTTATTTTATTTACCGGCTTAAAATGGATTGACAGCGTTGTAGCCATTCTGTTTGGAATTTTCATCAGCTATACCGGGTATAAAATTCTGAGAAAATCAGTTGCCGGCATTATGGATGAAGCAGACATTGATCTATTAAGCAAACTGGTGGAAGTATTGAATAAAAACAGGAAAGAAAACTGGGTTGATCTCCACAATCTCCGGGTGATAAAGTACGGGGCAATTTTGCATATGGATTGTCACCTTACGGTTCCCTGGTATTTAAATGTACATGAAGCTCATCTGGAAATTGATACGCTTGATACACTTATTAAAAAGGAATTCGGCAAATCAATTGAATTATTTGTTCATTCAGATGGCTGTTTGCCATTTTCCTGTAAAATTTGTAATAAGCAAAATTGTAGTGAACGAAAGCATAACTTTGAGAATCATATAAACTGGACTTTGGAAAATATACTGCAGAATAAAAAACATCAGTTATGAAAACGACTACGGTCTGGAATAAGGAACATCAATTCACAAGCTACCAGGATCATAATTCCATTCAGATTGATGGAAGCAGGCAACATGGTATCAGCCCTAAATCGTTATTACTTTCGGGTCTTGCCGGATGTTCAGGTATTGATGTTGTGGATATACTCCTCAAAATGAGAGTTGATTTTACTGATCTTGAAATAGTTGCTGAAACGACTCAAACGGATGAAAACCCGAAAGTATTTAAGGACATTTTTCTTAATTACAAGCTTAAAACTGCAAAAGGAAATAAAGGCAAAGTGAAAAAAGCCATCGACCTTTCGTTGGAAAAATATTGTGGCGTATCTGCGATGTTAAGTAAAAATTCAACTATTCATTATTCAGTGGAGATTTTATAATCTATATGCTTTCTAAAAGATCTCAATATGCTTTAAAGGCACTCAGTTATCTTACTGAAAAGTATCAGAAAGGTCCCGTACTTATTTCTGAGATTTCAAAAAAGAAGAAAATACCGCTTAAGTTTCTGGAGAATATTTTGCTTGAATTGAAAAGTATTGGAGTACTTGACAGTAAAAAAGGGAAAGGAGGTGGATATTTTTTGATAAAGCAGCCTGCTAAAATTAGAGTGGCAGATGTAATACGCAAAGTAAATGGACCCATAGCTATGCTGCCCTGTGTCAGTTTATATTTTTATGAGCGGTGTAAAGATTGTGATGAAAAGAATTGCATGCTGCATGATATGATGATTGAAGTAAGGGATGCTACGCTGAATATTCTCGAAAAACGAACACTTGTTGACTTGCTCTCTGATCGATAAAGCTGGTTATTTGTCAAATAAGTCTACTTGGTTGGTAGGGTAAATAACAAGCCCTATCTTTGCAGCCATTTTAAAATATAAAATGCAAAGCTCAGAATTAATACATAAAATTGAAAGCAGCTCTCTTCAGGATGCACTGAATTTATTGGTTGAATTATTTCCCGGAAAAGTATTGTTTTCTACCTCATTGGGTCAGGAAGACCAGGTGATAACAGACATTATTCTCAGGAATAAGATACCTGTTGAAATTTTTACGCTGGATACCGGAAGATTGTTTTATGAAACCTATGAATTGATTGAAAGAACCAATGCCCGCTATAAAACGAACCTGAAGATTTATTTTCCTGATGCGGCGGATGTAGAAATTTTTGTTACCAAAAAGGGAGTGAATAGTTTTTATGAATCCGTTGAAAACAGGAAGGAATGTTGTTATATCCGCAAAGTAAAACCTTTGAACAGGGCATTGAAGAATGCAAAGGTTTGGATTACGGGATTAAGAGCAGAACAATCAGAGAACAGAAAGAATATGCCAGTCATCAGCTGGGATGAAGAAAAGCAGTTGTATAAATTTAATCCCTTAATAAATTGGCACTTTGATCAGGTGTTGCATTACATAAAGGAAAATAATGTACCGTACAATCCTCTACATGATAAAGGATTCATCAGCATTGGGTGTGCTCCCTGCACAAGAGCCATTGAACCGGGTGAAGACGCCAGAGCGGGAAGATGGTGGTGGGAAACATCACAAAAAGAATGCGGATTACATGCCGATAATAAATAATTTTTTTGTTTGAATATGAGCAGTTATCATCTTAATTATCTTGAACAATTAGAAACCGAGAGCATTCATATCTTTCGCGAAGTGGCTGCGCAGTTTGAAAAACCGGCATTACTTTTTAGCGGCGGTAAAGATTCTATCACGATGGTGCACCTGGCAAAAAAAGCCTTTGCTCCCGGTAAAATTCCTTTCCCGTTGGTTCATATAGATACCGGACATAATTTTCCTGAAGCATTGGAGTTTCGAGATTGGTTAGTCAATCAGGTAAACGCAATCCTGATTGTAAGAAAAGTAGAAGACACGATTAAACAAAGAAGTCTTACAGAACCAAAGGGAAAATTTCCCAGCCGCAACTGGTTGCAGACTTATACTTTATTAGATACGATTGAAGAATTCAAATTTGATTGCTGTATTGGCGGTGCCCGTCGTGATGAAGAAAAAGCCAGAGCCAAGGAAAGAATTTTTTCTGTTCGTGATGAATTCGGTCAATGGAATCCGAAGTTGCAACGGCCCGAACTCTGGAATATTTATAATGGAAGAATTCATAAAGGTGAAAATGTAAGAGTGTTTCCCATCAGCAACTGGACCGAGCTGGACATCTGGAATTATATCCGCAAAGAAAAAATTGATTTGCCCTCCATTTATTTTGCACATGAAAGAAAAGTAATTGAACATGAAGGCCAGCTGGTGGCCATGAGCGAATATGTTCAACCTGCAGAGAATGATGTAGTGCTTACAAAAAAAGTACGCTATCGTACAGTTGGAGACATGACATGCACCGCTGCCGTAGAGAGTGAAGCATCCACATTGGATGAAGTGATTGATGAAATTATTGCAACAAGAATAAGCGAAAGAGGAGAAACAAGAATTGATGATAAAGTAACTGAAGCAGCTATGGAAGACAGGAAGAAGGGAGGATATTTCTAAGGATAATTTTTTAAAAATACAATTGGGAATTTTGGGATCGTTTTAATTTCGAAATTTCTCAATTCCTCAATTTCAAAATAAAAAATAAATTAATATAAACTCTTGATGGATTTACTTCGCTTTATAACAGCAGGCAGTGTGGATGATGGCAAAAGCACATTGATTGGCCGTTTGCTATATGATAGCAAAAATATTTTAATTGACCAGTTGGAAGCATTGGAAAAATCTACCAAGAACCGTGATGATGGTTCAGTGGACCTGGCACTACTCACTGATGGTTTGCGTGCAGAAAGAGAACAGGGTATTACCATTGATGTTGCCTATCGTTATTTCACTACTCCCAAAAGAAAATTCATAATTGCCGATGCACCGGGGCATGTACAATATACCCGCAATATGATTACCGGTGCAAGTAATGCGAATCTCATTATCATTTTGATTGATGCAAGACTTGGAGTAGTGGAGCAAACCCGTCGCCATTCAATCATTGCATCGCTGTTGAAAATACCGCATGTAGTGGTTGCTATTAATAAAATGGACCTGGTAGAATACTCACAGGATATATTTAATAATATCGTTATTGATTATACCGAAGTGGCAAAACAACTGGGCTTATCGGATGTAACTTATATTCCTATCAGTGCATTGGATGGAGATAATATTGTTGACAAGTCGGGGCATATAAACTGGTTTAAGGGAAAACCTTTGCTTGAATTTTTAGAAGATTTGAAGATTGAAAATGATATTAATCTTACGGATGCAAGATTTCAGGTACAATTCGTTATTCGTCCTCAAACGGATGATCTGCATGATTACCGCGGATATGCCGGTAAAGTAATAAGTGGCGTATATAAAAAAGGGGATAAAGTAAAAGTATTGCCTCAGGATTTTGAAACTACTATTTCTACTTTGGAAACAGGCGGCAAAGAAGTAGAAGAAGTTTTTGCTCCACAGAGTGTGGTTATACATTTAAGCAATGATATTGACATCAGCCGCGGCGATTCAATTGTAAAAGCGGATAATCTTCCGCAGGTAAATAATGAACTGGAAGTATTGCTATGCTGGATGGATGATAAGCCGCTGATGCCGGGTAATAAATATTTATTGCAGCATAACAGCCGATTGGTAAGAGCAGTTGTAAAAAATGTAGAATTTAAATTAGATGTAAACAGCCTGCAGCGTCAACCGGTGGAAGGGAATGTAAAACTGAATGAAGTGGTGAAAGCCACTATTAAAACTGCTTCGCCATTGGTGTATGACGGATACGAAAAAATAAGCGAGAACGGCAGCGCCATACTGATTGATGAAACGAGTAACAGTACAGTGGCGGCTGTACTTATCAAATCGTAAATGGTCAATTGTGAAACGAAAACAAAATGTCAGAACAAAACTTGAATCATATTGGGTTTGTAACTCTTGCCGGCGCAGGACCCGGCGATGCGGAACTTATCACTTTGAAATTACAGCGGCGTTTAAAGGAAGCAGATGTGATTATTACTGACAGATTAGTGAATCCTTTAATTGTTAAAGAACATGTCAAAAAAGATGCAGAAGTAATACTGGCAGGGAAACAGGGTTACAATGATGCTTCAGCTACAAGGGAAAAAATAAATGCACTTATTATTGAACATGCACTGAAAGGGAAAAAAATTTTACGATTAAAAGGCGGTGATGTTGCTTTTTTCAGCAATGTGCTGGATGAATTAATTACATGCAGGCAAAACAATATTCCCTTTGAAATTATTCCTGGTATTACAGCTGCATCCGGGGCCTCAGCCTATACTGGTATTCCATTAACTGCCCGTAATTATTCGCAGGGTGTACAATGGCATACATATAATCCCAACAGCAACTATTCTCCTGATAGATGGAAAGAACTTGCTCATACCACCGACACACTTGTGTTTTACATGGCTGCCAAAAATATTTGTGAATTAGCCCGGCATCTATTGCAATACAACGAAAGTGCTGATACGGCTCTTGCAGTTATTGAGCAGGCCACCACCATTTACCAACGGGTACATATCTCCAGTCTGAAAAACTTCACAAAAGATTTTGCCAATAAAGAATTTGGTTCGCCTTCTATAGTTATTATCGGAAACGTAGTAAAACTTCATGAACAATTTAACTGGTTTGCTACCACACCTGAGGCTGGAAGTATTTTTCAGGAATTAGAGAAATGATTTTTTGAAATAAACTACATTGCTACTTTCATCGCCTGTTGTGTCACTCACTTGTACGTTCAGTATTTCTATTCAAAATAGGGTAATGATTTCACAATTTTCCATTATCAATTTATTTATCACTATTTCTCTGCCAGCACCGCCTTTTCACGAAATGCTCTTGCAAACTCAATAAAATCTTTTGCCTGTTGCAGGTAGTTCCTGGCAAACTCTTCTGATGGTTCTGCCTCATTCATTTTTAATACTGCATCTTTAAAGCTGTTGTATTCTGTAAATAAACCTTTTTGAGTAAAGTGAGTATCAAAATCTTTTAAAATTCCATGTTGTGTATTGCACTGAACTCCCTGCTGCAGCAGTAATGCCTTGGCAGAATTTACAAATGCGGAATAAGCATGATAAATTCCATCTGCCCATGCATGGTTTGCCAGGCACTCTTCGCTGTTGGTAATTTTTTCTTCAGCTTCCAGTATGAGTGTTGATACCAGGTCAATCATTACACCGGCGCATTCACCCACACCGATAGCAGTAGCGAATTTTTCTTCCTGCCCCCAGTCAATATAATCTTCGGCCTGCAAAGTTTCCAGGTCAGCTAATGGTTTTAATAATTCATAAAAATATCTTTCTCCGTTTCGCTGACTGTATTGTAAAAATGTTTCTCCATTATTTGCTTTTTCCAGGTAATCATCCAATACCGACCGAAGTACGTCAGGTCCTCTTTTACTGGGTACTTTAATTACTTTATTAGCTATGATTCCGTTGCCACTACCAAGAACACCACCGCCAATCAATACCTGAAGAGCCGGCAACACCTGTCCTCTTGATTTGAGTGAGCTTCCATGAAATCCGATTGAAGCCATTCCATGTTGTCCACAACTGTTCATACAACCGCTGATCTTAATGGCTATTTCTTTATTGTATAAAAATTCCGGGTACTCCTCTTCAATAACTTCAGAAAATGCAAGAGCAGTGCTGGTACTGTTACTGATTCCTAAATTGCAGGTATCAGTGCCAGGACAGCTGGTAATATCTGCTACACTTCCAAAACCTGCTGCTGCAAGTCCTTCAACTGAAAGTGCATTATATATATATGCAAGATGTTCTTCTTTTACAAATCGGAATTGCAATCCCTGATTGATGGTAATACGAACATCATCAGTAATTACATCTTTTAATTTCTCTATTAAACGACGGCTAACATCAGAAGCAATATTTCCATTGGGCACACGAACATAAACGGCGAAGAAATTGGGTTGTTTTTGACTGACGACATTTGTTTTTCTCCAAAACTCATACTTAAATGGGTCAATAATTAATAGTGAATGCTGAATGGTGAACTGTGGTTCCGATGGCTTACCGACCATTGCCCATTCACCATTGACATCTACTTTATATCTCTGATGTGTCAACGCTTTTTGTTCTACAGCGACTAATTCATTAAAAGCATCAATGCCTATTTTCTGGATCAGGAATTTAATTCTTGCTTTATGCCGGCTGTTCCGTTCGCCATGTCTATCAAATACCCTTAATACACTTTCTAAATAAGGGATTAACAGATCTTCTTCCAGAAATTCATGTGTTGTGATCGCAAGATGCGGTTGTGCACCTAAACCTCCGCCAACTAAAACCTTAAAACCTCTTACTTCTTTCCCGTCTGTTACTTTTATTCTTGGAATGGCACCAAGATCATGCATGAATACAAGCGCAGTATCTTTTTCGCTGCTGCTAAATGCAATTTTGAATTTTCTTCCCATTTCCTGGCAAACAGGTTTGCGAAGAAAATATTCAAACATGGCATGGGCATAAGGAGTTACATCAAAAGGCTCATCAGGGTCAATGCCGGCCATATCAGATGCAGTAATATTTCTCACTGTATTGCCACAGGCTTCGCGAATTGTTACATCATCTTTTTCCAGTTCGGCCCACATCTCCGGGGTGCGGTCAAGGCTTACAAAATGAATTTGTATATCCTGTCTTGTGGTTAAATGAAGATTGCCGGTTGAGTATTCATCTGATACATCAGCAATTCGTTTCCATTGTGCAAATGTCATTTTACCATAGGGTAATTTGATGCGTACCATTTGAACGCCTTGCTGTCTTTGACCATATACGCCACGTGCCAGACGCAGACTGCGGAATTTTTCCTCATCCATTTTTCCTTCCCGAAAGAGGCGGATTTTTTTTTCCAGTTCAAGAATATCTTTTTCAACTATAGGATTTTCTAACTCTGTGCGGAAACTCTGCATAAATGTTGGTTTCGTTTATTATACCCTACTTTTTCAGTAGACTATACAAAAGTATAGATTTGGAGCGGCAATGCAAAAAACAGGGGTATTATTATAAAAATATTTAGAGTACAGGTGTTAGTTTAATGAAACCACATTTTTTGAACAAATCGAGAAATAAAAACAAATGTTTTTGGCATAAATGATGATATTTGGGAAATACCAGAATAAAAGAAAAATGAAAAACATCAATACCATAAAAATCAATTTCAAAGGAGGCATTATTTCTCCAAATGAATTATACAATATTTTAATTTCAGTTTCCAAATCCCGTTTACTGTTTGTACGTTTCGGATTGCGACAGCAACTACTGATTGATGTGAATATTGAACAGATCAATTCGATTACTGCGGAGCTCAATATGCTGGGAATTACTTATGAAATAAACAAAGAAGAATATCCCAATATTGTAAGCTCTTATCCTGCAGAAGAAATCTTTATTATTGATACCTGGCTGACCGGGGATATTTATAAGAGAATTTTTGAAATGATTGATTATACCCCCCGTTTGAAAATTAATATAAGTGACAGCAATCAGAGTTTCACACCATTGCTTACCGGTAATATTAATTGGGTGGCTTCGCCATCAGATAAGGACTATTGGCATTTATTTATCCGTTTCCCCAAAACCAATATCATTTATGAGTGGAAAGATGTTGTTTTTACAAACAGCATTGCTGTCATGTCAAAGCTCATTGAAGAAATTATTTTGACGCAGTCGGCAAAATTTTATGATGACAATGAGGCCAGCGGAGATGAACTATATGAATTAGTGAAGCAGGGAAACTTTGCCACCAAACCGGCAGAGGCCTCACTTACTTTACCACCTTATAAGCTTCCTTATTACGAAGGAGTAAACAGGTATTCTGATAAATACTGGCTGGGAATCTACAGGAGAGATGAATTATTCAGCATTAAATTTCTTAAAGAGGCTTGCCTGCTTTGCCTGAAGACCGGAATTGAACAAATATTTTCAACTCCCTGGAAAACGATCATCATAAAAAGTATTGAAGAAAAAAACAGGAAGGATTGGAATTATTTACTTGATAAATACCAGATAAACATCCGGCATGCTGCCAATGAACTGAATTTCCAGGTGGATGATAACAGCCAGGAGGCATTAAAATTAAAACATCATCTTGTGAAATACCTGAATGATGATGATACCAGAACATTTGGCGTGTGCATCGGAATTAAAGTCAAAAGAAAAAGTGAAGTGTTCAGCAGCATTCTGGTTCGCCGCAAGCCTTTGATCAGGATTGGAAAAGGGGGTTTATTTTATGTCTATGATATTTTATGTGCAAAAGATTTTAACCCCAATGAACGCACAGCTTTTGCATTCAGTAAGGATAATCCAAAATTTTTACTGGCAGAGCAATTACGCAGGGCAGTACTTTCTTTTTATAAATACCACGGCAAAACAGACGCAGTGAAGGCGGTCGTTGTTAACGAAGTACAATCTCCCGATATAGAACCTTAAATTAGTTTAAAGGTATATGCAACTGTTTATTTTAATAGTGAACGGTTGTTTGAATTAAAATGAAAAATTAGTCTACCAAGTTAGTAGGAAATACATATCTTAGCGCTTCATTTTAAAGTGTGGCTATGTTTAATTACAATTCACTTTTTACAGAGCGGCTGCAACAATTAAAAAACAATGGCGCTTATCGCTATTTTCTTGAAGTGAACAAGAGTGCTCAGCATTTCCCCAATTTTTATTATGTAAATGAAGAAAAGTTTCAGCGTTCAGCTGTAAACTGGTGCAGCAATGATTATCTAGGTATGAGTACTCATGAAGAGGTAATTGCAAAACTGGGATTTATTACACACCGTAGTGGAACCGGAAGCGGCGGAACCAGAAATATTTCAGGTACCACCAATCATCATAAAGAACTGGAAATAACATTAGCTGATTGGCATAAAAAAGAAGCTGCGTTATTATTTAATGGAGCTTACCAGGCTAATGTAACTACTCTCCAAACTCTGGGAAGAAATATTCCCGGACTGGTTTTCATTTCAGACGAACGCAATCATGCATCCATAATTGAAGGTATGCGGGGTTGTAAAAATGAAAAGAAAATTTTCAGGCATAATGATGTGAAGCACCTGGAAGAATTATTGTACGCCATTCCTGCTGATAAACCGAAGATAATAGTATTCGAATCTGTTTATTCAATGAGTGGAACAATAGCACCTGTAAAAACAATAGCAGAGCTATCAAAAAAATATAATGCCCTTACCTATGTGGATGAAGTGCACGGAGTGGGTTTATATGGAGCAACCGGAGCCGGGGTGCTTGAGCAGGAGGGTCAGGAGCAGGCAATCGATATCGTAAATGGTACTTTGTCAAAAGCGATTGGAGTATTTGGTGGTTATATTGCAGCGTCAGCAACGATGGTTGATTTTATAAGAAGCTTTGGTAGCGGGTTTATTTTTACTACCTCCTTACCGCCGGCTACTTGTGCTGCAGCTAATAAAAGTATCCGGATCATTCAACAGAATTTAGAATTAAGAAAATCATTTTTTGAAAATGTGCGGCTGCTTCGATCCGCTTTGATTGAAAATGAAATTGAATTTAATCCGAACGATTCTCATATTACCATCATACCGGTGACAGGTGCCACCCATTGTCGTAAAGTAGCGGATCAATTGTTGCAGCAACAAGGAATTTATTTACAGCCCATCAATGCTCCCACTGTTCCTGTTGGTGAAGAATGTCTACGTGTTATAATTACGGCAAAGCATTTACCAAAACATATCAATCACCTGGCATACAGCCTTAAAAAAATATTGCATGCCCGCCCGGCCATATATGAAAAAGCCTATATCTGAAATACGGTCGGACGGGGAAAGCATCAAACTGATTGGCAGGAATTCCAGACTGTCGCTCTTGCAGATTGATATTGTAAAACAAAAAATACAATCGGCATTTCCAACAATAAAAGTGGAAGTGATTGCCCGCAGCAGCAGGGGTGATGCACTGCAGAACATTCCATTGCACACCGTAGAAGGAAGTGATTTTTTTACACAGGATATTTTTGATGCATTAGCAAATGATGAAGCGGATATTGCAGTTCATTCCTTGAAAGATATGAGCAGTGAACATTTTTTTGGGGAGAACAAATTTGCTGTAGCTGATCGTGACGATTCAAGAGATGTGGCCATCTTTAATAAAGACATTGAAAATAAAATTGTAAAAGGCGAAACGATTATCATTGGCACTTGTTCTCCCAGGAGAGAAGAAATGGCAACTATATTTTTGAAGAAGGCATTACCTCAATTAAATACTGAAATCAATATTGAAACAAAATCTATCCGTGGGAATGTAGAGACGAGATTGAAGAAACTGAACAGTAGTGAGTATGATGCTACGATACTGGCAACTGCCGGTTTAAATCGGTTATTAAACTGTAAAGGAGACACATCATTAGTAAAAGAATTACTGGCAGATAAAAAATTAATGTTGCTTCCGTTAATTGAATGTGTATCGGCGCCCTGCCAGGGGGCCATTGTAGCTGAAGCTCATTTTTCGAATACAAAAGCCATAGAGATTTTGAAGAAAATTAATAATGAAGAAATGTTTGCCGATTGTTTGGCAGAGAAAAAAGAAGCAGTAAACTATGGGGCTGGTTGTATTCAAAAGTTTGGTGTGACAACCCTTGGCACAAAAAACAGGAAATATTTATATTCCGCAGGTAAAGATGCAGAAGGAACTGCATTTGCAAAATGGAGCCCGGTGCCGGATATAAAACTTAATAATGGCAAATTATTTAGTTCAACAGAAGTGATGAAAGATTTTTTTGAGTATGTCCCGATAGCTATCGGGAGGAGTGACAGGGAAATAGTTATTAATAAACCTGTTGTGTTTGTTGCAAATTATAAAATGCTTCAGCATAGCTTAGTAGAATTATTGCAGTATAAGAGTGCGACGCAACAAAAGCTTAATAGTAGTAATCAGCCTGGTTTAAAAACAATTTTAGCATCGGGAACAAAGACCTGGTTTGAGTTGGCAAAACAAGGTTATTGGGTTACCGCAAGCGCTGATGCATTGGGGTTTGAATTTTTATTGCCAGCATTACAAATGCCACTTTTCAAAATACATCCTGAAAATATTTGCATACTTACACATGAAGCGGCCGCAGAACGGTGGAGAGAAAAAGGGTATAATGCGGCAAGTAATTACAAACTATTAGCAAAATATAATAAGAGTGTTCAGCAATCAATTATTGAAGCCGATTCAATTTTCTGGACCAGCTTTTCACAATATGAATTTTATGGAAAGTTTGCAAAACCTGATGTAAAGCATTTATGTGCCGGTGGAGAAACAGCAGAGCTGCTGAAACAGCAGGGAATCGAGCCGGTAATATTTCCAACAATTAAATTTTTTCAAGAATGGAGAAAATCTTCTATCCACTCACACAGCGCCGCCTGAGAGCAGATGCACATATCCGGGAGCTTACAGCATCGGTAAAACTTTCGCATAAATGTTTTATACAACCTTTATTTATTGATGAAAGTATTCATATGCCCCGCAATGTGAACGGACTTCCTGGTATTCAGGTAGATACTATTCATTCTGTGCTGGAAACAATCAGCGATTGTATTTTGAATGGTATTAATAAATTCTTATTATTTCCTGTTCCGGCTTATAAAACAGATTTAAATTTTGATTTTTCATTTGCAGTATCTGTTGTAAAAAATATAAAAGAGTTTTTTGGTGATGAGGTCTGGATGGCCGCCGATCTGTGTTTATGCAGTTATACTACACATGGACATTGCGGTATTCTGAATGATGATCATTCACAATTGGTGAATCATAAAACGGTGGAAGTATTAACAAAGTATGCGGTGCAGCTTGCCAATGCCGGTGTCAATTGCATTGCGCCGAGTGATATGATGGATGGAAGAATAGCTGCTATCCGCAGTGTGTTAGATGCATTAGGGAAAGATCATGTAACAATTATGAGTTATGCTGCCAAGTTCAGTTCGCAGTTCTACGGGCCATTCAGGGATGCCTGTCATTCTGCTCCGGGTTCGCATGGAATTAAGAACAGGAAGACTTACCAGCTTTCACCATTGAATATTAATGATGCACTTGCAAGCACCTTGCGGGATGAAAAAGAAGGAGCAGATATTTTAATGATTAAGCCTGCGGCTTTATATACGGATGTAATTGCAAGACTAAAACAACAAACCCTGAAACCACTGGCTGCTTATCATGTAAGCGGTGAGTATGCAGCCATTGAAGCATTGGCAGAGAAAGATTTGGTGAACCGCGAAGCAGCGCATCTTGAAGTATGGACTGCACTCACAAGAGCCGGAGCTGATATCATTATTTCCTATGCAGCTAAAAATGCAAAAGAATGGATTGATAAAATGGAGTATTAATATTATGAAGTCAGCTGAAGCGCTGCTTTCAGCGTCCCTTGCAAGTTTACCCAGAGCAAAGCGAAGGGCACACTTCAACTGTAATAATTCTGTTGTACAATTATGCAAGAGCAACCAAAATATTTAGAAAAGGATTTGAAGCAAACTGAAATAAAGAATCAGCTCTATCCAATTTTCCTGAAACTGGATCAACTGGAAACTTTACTAGTTGGCGCCGGGAGTGTGGGCTTGGAAAAACTCAATTCATTACTTTCTAATTCACCTGAAGCAAGAATTACAATTGTAGCTCCTTTTATTAAAGAGGAAGTAAAAGAGTTATTATCAAAACATAATTTTTGCAGAATTATCCACCGACCATTTGAAGAAAGGGACCTGGATAATAAAGATATTGTGGTTTTGGCAACGGATAATCCTGGTTTACATAAATCAATTAAAATCCTTGCTAAAGAAAAAAGCATATTGGTTAATGTAGCGGATACGCCGGATCTATGTGATTTTTATTTAGGAAGTATTGTACAGAAAGGAAACCTGAAGATTGCTATTTCCACCAATGGGAAATCGCCTACTGCAGCAAAGAGAATAAAGGAGGTACTTGAAAATTCTCTGCCTGATGAAATAGATGAATTGATAATAAACCTGCATACAATACGAAGCAAACTTTCAGGAGATTTTTCTGAAAAAGTGAAGCAATTGAATGAATTGACAAAAACAATGGTTGAAAATAAATAGTTATATGGAAGAACTAAGTAAAGAAAACAATGCTGAAGATATAATAGAATCAAAAGAACTGGTCTTTACGGAGCAGGAGTTTACATCATCAAGAAGAAAAGTATTTAATAAGTATACAATTGCAATAACAGTAATAGCAATAGCTGTCTTGTTTACCTATTTGTTTTTATCGGCCGAGCAGTTAACTGATCTGCAAATCATGCTGCATAAAGACCATTATTTATTTTACTGGATGCTGCTGGCCGGTTTTTGTGCGGAAATAGTAGCCGGTTCAATGGGTATGGGATATGGAGTAATCTGTACTACGATACTTTTAATTATGAATGTACCTCCACCGGTAATCAGTGCCAGCATTCACTCAGCAGAATCTTTTACCTCCGCAGCCGGCAGTTTAAGCCATTGGCAATTGGGAAATATAAATAAGAAATTAGTGAAGGCATTGGCGATACCGGCTGTTATTGGAGCAGTTATTGGCGCCATAAGTCTTACTTATGTAGGGGAGCATTATGCAAAGATGACCAAACCTGTTATTGCAGCTTATGCCATGTATCTTGGCTTCCGGATTTTAAGGAATGCGTATAAAATCAAAAACGGAAATGGAATTAGAAAGAAAACAAATATCCCTGTATTGGGATTTTTTGGCGGCTTTATTGATTCCTTCGGCGGCGGAGGGTGGGGCCCATTGGTTACCGGTACTTTTATAAAAAATGGACGTACTCCCCGCTATGTTATCGGAAGCAGTACCACTGCAAAATTTATTCTTACTGTGGCCAGTGCAATCACATTTGTATTTACTGTTGGCATTCATCACTGGAATATTGTTGCCGGCCTTTTAATCGGGGGAATTGTTACCGCTCCTTTTTCAGCAATGCTTACATCAAGATTGCCGGCAGGAAAAATGTTTATTGCTGTGGGAATTGTTGTAATTATCATGAGCCTGATCACTATTTACAGGGCTCTGTTTTTATAAATGACTTTCTTATTTGATGGAGTTTTATTTTTGCAACCAATCTTTCAGTGCAACAGAAATTTTTTCTGCTTCTACAATAAAACCATCATGACCATAAACAGAATCAATTTCAATCAATGTTGAGTTGGGAATATAAGTTGCCATTAATTCCTGTTCGTGCAGCGGGCAAAGTATATCGCTGCTGATGCCAATGATTAAAGTTTTTTGCCGGATATTTTTTAAAACAACTTCCACATTGCCACCTCTTCCCCTGGCTATATGATGACTGTCCATAGTTTTTGTAAGCAACCAGTAACTGTATGCATTAAAACGGTTCACTAATTTTTCACCCTGGTAATTGATATACGATGATGCTTTGAAGTTGTCAATTTTTTCCGAATCTGGATCAGTTTGTTTTTGCACCAGTATTTCGTAATTACGGTAAGTAAGCATACCAATGGCACGGGCCGCTTTCAATCCTTTTTGCCCGGCTTCCGCATTCATATCTTTCCAGCTGCTGTCCGCTTCAATGGATAATCGTTGCGCAGTATGTACAGCAATGCCCCATGCACTTTCAGTGGGTGACGTGCCGACCAGAAAGAGATTTTCAATTTTATCACTTTCCATCACACACCATTCCAAAGCCTGGTAACCACCCAAACTGCCGCCCATGAGCAAGTGAATTTTTTCAATACCTAATTCTTTTCGTAAAAGAATATGTGCATTGACCATATCACGGATTGTGATTAATAGAAAACTGCTGTAGTAAGGTTGTTGAGTTTCCGGATCAATACTAAGTGGTCCGGTGGAGCCATAACAACTTCCGATGATATTGGCACAAATAATAAAATAGTTATCAGGATGAATAAATCCTTTTTCACCCACCACGCCGGGCCACCAACCTGCCGCATCAGAATTGGCTGTGAGTGCGTGACAAACCCAAACCACATTTGTTTTATCCACATTTAATTTACCATAAGTGTTATAGGCAATAGTGATGCCCGGCAAAGATTTACCACATTCGAGAACGAATGTTCCTTCGTATTTGTAGGTTTGTAACATGTTTAAGAAACCGGAATGCAAAGTAAAGACTTGCATCAGTTACTTTTGTAAAAATCCGGTAAGAAATAACATTTATTATGGAACAAAAACCAATAACAAAAGCAATACGCATACAAACTGACCGAACGAATGAAATGGAGCATTCCACTCCTTTATTTCTTACCAGTAGTTTCTGTTTTGATAATGCTGAAGATATGCGGGCCGCTTTTGCTGATGAAACGGATGATAATATTTACAGCCGGTTTAGTAATCCGAATGTTCAGGAGTTTACAGATAAAATGGTTGCTCTTGAAGGGGCGGAAGCCGGGTATTCCACTGCAACAGGTATGAGTGCAGTGTTTGCTTCTTTCATGACTTTTCTAAAAAACGGGGATCATCTTCTTTCCTGCAGTGCTATTTTTGGAAGTACTCATACGATCATCACAAAATATTTGCCCAAATATGGGATAGAATCCAGCTATGTGAATGCTTCAAAACCGGAAGAGTGGGAAGCTGCTATCCGCCCGAATACGAAAATGATTTACCTGGAAACACCCACGAATCCCGGGCTGGATATTATTGATTTGGACTTTGTGGGAAAGCTTGCAAAAAAACATAAACTGATTTTAAACGTAGATAATTGTTTTGCTACGCCGGTATGTCAATTACCGATTCAATATGGAGCCGATCTTGTTGTGCATTCTGCAACTAAATGGCTTGATGGACAGGGCAGAGTATTGGGCGGGGTGATCGTTGGTAAAAAAGAATTGATCAACGATATTTATTTATTCTGCCGCAGTACCGGCCCTGCTTTATCACCATTTAATGCCTGGGTGTTGAGTAAAAGTTTAGAAACACTGGATGTAAGAATGGAAAGGCATGCAGTAAATGCTTTACACATCGCAAAAGAACTGGAAAACCATAATAAAATTTCACAGTTGAGATATCCTTTTCTTCCGGATCATCCGCAATACTCTATTGCCACAAAGCAAATGAAAAACGGGGGGGGCATTGTTTGTTTTAATTTGAAAGGCGGATTGGAAAGCGGACGCAAATTTCTTGATAACTTACAGATGCTTTCCCTTACTGCCAACCTTGGCGATACCCGCAGCATTGCATCGCATCCCGCAAGCACCACACATGCAAAATTGACTGAAGCAGAAAGGCAGGCAGTTAATATTACATCCGGGTTGATCAGGATTTCAGTGGGCCTTGAATCTGTGGATGATATTTTATATGATATTAAACAGGCATTGGAAAAATGCTGAACTAAGTAACTTATTAACCATAAATAATTTTTTCTTAACCTCAAAAATTTACAACTATGGGACTTCATCTAGGTGATATTGCACCGAATTTCAAAGCACAAACCACAGAAGGGGAAATAGATTTTTATGAATACCTGGGTAGTGGCTGGGGTATTCTTTTCTCCCATCCTGCGGATTATACACCGGTATGCACTACCGAGTTGGGTAAAACAGCCTTGCTGAAAGAAGAATTTTCAAGGCGAAATACAAAAGTATTGGCGGTAAGTGTTGACCCCTTGGATAAACATATGGGCTGGCGCAAGGATATAAACGAAACACAACATTGTTCAGTTGATTTTCCCCTCATTGCTGATGAAAACAGGGAAGTATCTTTATTATATGATATGATACATCCCAACGAATCCGCGACTGTAACCGTTCGTTCCTTATTTATCATTGGCCCGGATAAAAAAATAAAACTGATGATTACCTACCCACAAACAACGGGCAGGAATTTTCATGAAGTATTAAGGGTATTGGAATCTTTGCAACTAACGGCAGGTTACAGTGTAGCTACACCAGCTGACTGGAATCATGGAGAAGAAGTAATCGTTGCTTTGTCTGTTTCTACGGATGATGCCATGAAAAAATTTCCGAAGGGAGTAAAAATTATAAAGCCTTATTTGCGGTATACGCCACAGCCTGATGTTGAATAGAATAGGGTTCCATTAAAATATAAAGGACCCTGAGAAAAGATTTTATTAACTTTTAGTGTCCTTTGTCTTTTTAGATTGCTTCGGCAAACGGAACTAATTTTATTTCTTTACTCAATCCGGCCTCGCAATGACGAAGACTCCGATCCTTTAATATTTTATCGTACTTCGTACCCTTCGTCATTGCGAGGTCCCGATTTTATCGGGGCCGAAGCAATCTAACCAACTTTATTTATTGGTGGTGATGATTTGTTACATACAATGTCTTCTAAGATAAGATTTAGAATGAGTAAGATGATGAAATGCTTTGTGTTCTTAGTGGCTTAGTGGGAAAACTTTTTGTGATTGCTTATTTTTTACCTCTCCATTTTCTTAACTGCTGGATAGTTGCCATCATGTCTTTAGGCAGCGGGGCCTCCAGGTTTATTAAATTTCCATTTGCATCCTGGAATTGTAATCGGAATGCATGAAGAGCAAGACGGTTCATAATTGGTCTTTCTTCCAATTCATTTCTTGAGAGTTTGAATTTTGATTTTATTGTAGAAAGCAACAAAGGTTTACCATCACCGTATAACTCATCACAAACAACCGGGTGTCCAATATCTTTCATGTGTAACCGTATCTGGTGTGTACGTCCGGTATGAATCTGAAACTGCATCCATGAATAAATACCAAAGTCTTCTATAACTTCATAATCAGTCTGAGCTTCTTTTCCTCTTTGATGAATAATCATCATGCCTCTTTTCACTGAATGTTCTGCTATCGGGCCATCAACGCTTCCTTTTTTATTGGCAGGTGAACCAAGTACTAAACCTGCATAAATTTTTTCGGTCTGTCTTTGCTCAAATTGTTTTGAAAGAAGTTTATGCGTGGTTTCATTTCTTGTAAAAACAATCAGGCCGCTGGTATCCCGGTCAAGCCGGTGAACGGTGAATATCGATTCGTATTTCTCCTGCAATATTTTTTTCAATGAAATCTCTTTTCCTTCTCTGTCAGGAATAGACAATAAACCGGATGGTTTATTTATAGCAATGAAATCATTATTCTCAAAAATGATATAATTTTCAATCCTTTCCATTTTTCCTTATAACCTATAACTTAAAACTTACTACTTATTTTCCTTTACCAAAATGTTTCAGATCTCTCACTTCTTTTTCATTTAAGAAACGCCATTTGCCTCTTTCCACATTCTTTTTGGTAAGCCCGGCAAATACCACCCTGTCAAGGTTTTTAACATCATAACCCAAATATTCGAATATCCTGCGAACGATCCTGTTTCGGCCACTGTGTATTTCAATCCCTAATTGTGTTTTATCTTTTACATCTGCATAAGCCAATACATCTACTGATGCAGGACCATCTTCCAGCAAAACTCCTTTTAATATATTCTCAAAATCTTTTTTCTCCAATGGTTTATTAAGTGTAACATGGTACACTTTTTTTATTTCGTTTCTGGGGTGAGTTAATTTTTGTGCCAATTCTCCGTCATTGGTGAACAATAAAACACCGGAAGTATTTCTGTCTAATCTTCCCACCGGGTACACTCTTTCATTTGTTGCTTTGGCAATAAGATCCAAAACAGTTTTTCTTCCCTGCGGATCTTCCGTTGTAGTGATGAAATCTTTCGGTTTATTTAATAAGATGTAAACAAGATTTTTTGCAAGGAATATTTTTTTGCCATTAACAATTACTTCGTCGTTCGGCGAAACTTTATGACCGGGTTCTGTGATGATCTTACCATTTACTTTTACGATTCCCTGTTTTACCAATTCAGCCGCTTCCCTCCGGCCACAAATACCCGAATGAGAAATAAATTTGTTTAAGGGCATTTGCCCGGTTACTGCAGGTTTAATATGAGTAGGGGAAATTGGAATTCCGGGTTGATGAACACCAGCGCCGGCTCTTTTAACCCTCTCTTCTCTTTTTTTATTATCAAAATACTCTTCTCTCTCTTTTTTTATTTTTCTCTTTTCCTGTTTGAACTGTTCTTTGATGGCAGCGTTACTTTTCTTTTTGCTAAACTTGTCAAAGTGACTTGATTTCTTTTTCATGTGTAGTAGTTTGCTGTTTTACAACAGTAATTAAAAACATTCATGTAATTTAAAATTTACCGGGTGTTATCAGGCTTTCTTTATTCGCCAGCTGCCCGCAAGCCGCATCTATATCTTTTCCCCGGCTTCGGCGAAGTCTTGCATTTACTTTATGCCTTTCCAGGTGATTCATAAATGACTCAACCGTTTCTTCCTCAGGCTTTTCAAATTTGGCTGCATCAATGGGATTATATTCAATAAGGTTTACCAGATCTGCCGGTACCTGGCGGTAAATCTTAATAAGTTCATCCGCATCTTTCAGGGAGTCGTTAAAGTTTTTGAACAGAATATATTCAAATGTGATTTCGTTTTTTGTTTGCTTATAAAAATAGTTCAGAGCATCAATCAAAGATTGAATATTATTGGTATCATTGATCGGCATAATCTCATGACGTTTTCTGTCGTTGGCGGCATGCAGCGATAATGCCAGTTTGAATTTTACTTTATCATCACCCAACTGCTTTATTTGTTTGGCTACACCCGCTGTAGAAACTGTTATTCTTCCCGGGCTCATGGCCATACCATGCGGAGAAGTGATGCGTTCAATAGATTTCAACACATTTTTATAATTCAGCAAGGGTTCACCCATGCCCATAAAAACAATATTGCTGATTTTTTTGCCATGAGTTTTTTCGCAATGCTGATTGATGATGGCCACCTGGTCATATATCTCATCAAAGTCTAAATTTCTTTTACGGTCCATATAGCCGGTAGCGCAAAACTTACAACTTAGTGAACATCCTATCTGTGAAGAAACGCAAGCCGTGAATCTTGAGGAAGTTGGAATCAGTACTCCTTCCACCATATGACCATCATGTGTTTTAAACCTGAATTTTACAGTGCCATCTTCTGATTGCTGGATGGTATCAACTGTTAAGCCGGGTAATGTGAAATCTTCTTTTAATTTACTGCGCATCTCTTTGCTCAGGTTGGTCATAGCCTCAAAACTTTGAACCGGCTTCAGCCACAGCCATTCATAAACCTGTTTGGCCCGGAATTTTTTTTCTCCCATCTTTTCAAAATATTCTTCAATTTCCGGCAAGCTCAGATAACGAATATTCTTCTTTGCTACAGTTTTTACCATTCTGCAAAGTTACAGTATTGGCCTGATGGTTTTGAAATGCTAACTTTGAGATCTAAAATGTATTTATGAAAATTTTGCTAGATGTAAAAGATGATAAAGCGCCTTATCTGGTTAAATTATTAAAAGAAATGAAGTTTGTAAAAACGACAACGATCAGTCCTGCGAAAGCTTTGCTTTTAAAAGAGATGAAAGAAGCTGTGAATGAATTAAACCTGGTAAAATCAGGAAAGAAAAAAGCAAGAAAAGCCGAAAATTTCCTGAATGAGTTATAATGTAAAAACCATTTCAATTTTTGAGAAGCAGGCCCGCCGTCTTTCGAGGAAGTATCCCTCTCTAAAAAATGATCTGTTACTGTTTATCAAATCACTCAAAGAAAATCCGGAACAGGGAATTGCATTGGGCAATCAATGTTATAAGATTCGTTTAGCCATTAAATCCAAAGCAAAAGGGAAATCTGGTGGCGCCAGGGTAATTACTCATATAGTGATATATAAAAAGATTGTTTATCTCTTGACTGTTTATGATAAATCTGAAAAGGCTGATTTATTACCCGGGGAATTAAAACAATTAGTTAGTGAAATTATTTAACTCATGAAAAATGTTTATATAGTTGATGCTATCCGGACACCAATAGGAAAATATGGAGGTGCATTAAGTTCTGTTCGGCCGGATGACCTGTTGGCGAATGTAATTATTGCATTGTTGCGCCAGAATGATTCAATTGATGTGAATGCTATTGAGGATGTGATTGCAGGTGATGCTAATCAGGCTGGTGAGGATAATCGCAACGTGGCAAGAATGGCAGTATTATTAGCAGGACTACCGGTAAGTGTTGCCGGTAATACGGTGAATCGTTTATGTGCCTCAGGGTTACAGGCAATAATGGATGCATCGCGACAGGTAATGTGTGGTGATGCAGAGTTAATAATCGCCTGCGGTGTTGAAAGCATGACAAGGGCGCCTTTTGTATTTAGTAAAAGTAACGAGGCATGGAATCGTAAACAGGAATTATTTGATACGACATTAGGTTGGCGATTTATTAATAAGCAGTTGGCTGATCAGCATTACCCTTTTTCCATGGGTGAAACTGCAGAAAATGTGGCGATGCAATGGAATATTTCAAGACAGGAGCAGGATGAATTTGCATTATCATCTCAACAAAAATATTTTGCTGCCAAAGCTGCCAGTAAATGGGATAATGAAATTGCAGTCGTTGAAATAAATACAAATAATTTGATCTCCTGGATTACGAATGATGAACATCCAAGAGAAACTTCGTTAGAAAAACTGGCTTCTTTAAAACCGGCTTTTAAAAAAGATGGAACCGTAACAGCAGGAAATTCTTCCGGTATTAATGATGGCTCTGCAGCCATGTTACTTGCCAGCGAAGAGGCTGTTAAAAAATATGGATTAGCGCCATTGGCAAAAATTATTTCGATGGGAGTTGCGGGAGTTGATCCGGCTATCATGGGAATTGGGCCCGTGCCTGCCACAAAGAAAGCACTGCAAAGAGCCGGATTAACCATTTCAGATATCGACTTAATAGAATTGAATGAAGCATTTGCTTCACAAAGCATTGCCTGTGTAAAAGAACTTGAATTAGATATAAATAAAGTAAATGTAAATGGTGGGGCCATTGCCCTGGGTCATCCGCTTGGATGCAGTGGTGTCCGAATTTCCACTACTCTTTTACATGAAATGAAAAGAAGAAATTCAACGTATGGATTGGCAACCATGTGTGTTGGAGTAGGACAGGGAGCAGCAATAATTTATCAGTTAATATAATATTTTATGTGGCAACAGGAAGGTTTTTTAAAAGGGGAAGTAAATGTAAATGATGCAATGAAACGATTGGAGTTTTATATTCAATCCATTCCTGAACAAATTAAAAATATTTCAAAAGAGGAACTATTAATTAAGCCGGCTTCCGGAAAATGGTCGAAACAGGAAATTCTTGGTCATTTGGTTGACTCTGCTCTTAACAATCTTAAGCGATTTACAGAAATACAATTTTTACCTCAGCCCTACATTGTTAATGCTTACAACCAAAATGAATTGGTGAATGTAAATGGTTATCAAAACATGCCGCTTGATCATTTATTGAATTTGTGGAAGGCTTTGAACCGGCAAATTATTTTTGTAGTACAGGAAATACCTGACGAAAAACTTAACTATGCTGTTGATCCACAATATGAGAAACATGAATTGAAAACACTGGGTTGGATCATCGGAGACTATGTGGTTCATATGGAGCATCATTTCAAACAGATTTTCCCTGACTAAATATTTTAAAACGACGTAGGTTTATTGTATAATTTTTTCCTGTAACTTTCAACTTTATTTTTATTTAATTCTAAATTATTCTTCATGAAAAAGATTTTCATTCTTTTCTTTTTAAGCTTTGTTTTTATTTCAGTCAATGCACAAGACTCCACTTTACAACAATACGTTGGGAAATATGTTTTTCCGGATGGCAGTGTCGTACCTGATGTTGAAGTTATTTTATCCGGTGATGCATTAACAATGGGCTCAGTTCAGGGTAATTCTACCCTTTTAAAATTGGGAGTTGATTCTTTCGAGATTGTTGAATTCAGTGGTACGGCAGTTTTTAAACATGGTGATGACAACAAAGTGAAAACAGTGCATATTGAAGCAATGGGTTATGTACTGGATGGGGAGAAGAAATCAGATGGTACCTGGAGTTTTACTCGTTATTATCGTCCATCCCGTGAATTGCAATTGGCAAAAAAATAATCAGAATTTAAAATTTATTAATTCCTGCTGTGGGATAGTTTGCTGAACTCCCTGCAGCAGGGTTTTTAATGTGCAGGTTTTTTCTTCCATTTCCTTACTGCCAATGATAACAACAAAAGGAATATTTTTCTTTTCCGCGTATTTGAATTGTTTGTCAAACTTTACCTGCTCATGATATAGTTCACAGCGGATATTGGCATTTCTAAGCTGCTGCATTAAGGCAAAAGCATTCTTACTTTCTTTTTCTCCCAGATTAAAAAACAATACCTGTGTACCCACATGCACATCTGACGGAAAAAGATTCAGTTCTTCCATCACATCATAAATTCTATCTACACCAAATGAAATACCAACACCCGGAATATCCGGTACCCCAAACAATCCGGTAAGATCATCATACCGGCCACCACCACCGATACTGCCGATTTTTACATCAGCGGGTGCTTTAGTTTCAAAGATAATTCCGGTGTAATAGTTGAGGCCGCGGGCAAGGGTCAGGTCAATGATGAATGGTGAATGGTGAATGGTGAGTTGGCTGTGGAGAAAATTCATTTCATCAATTCCTTTTTTCCCTGATTCAGTTGACCCGATCAATTCATTCAACTTAATTAATTTTTCTTCATTGCTTCCGGAAATGGAGAGATATTTTTCAATGGTGGAAAGTTGTTCTTTAGTAAATCCCTTCTGCTTTAGTTCATCTTTTACTTTTTCCAAACCAATTTTATCCAGTTTGTCAATTATAATGGCAATCTCATTCATCTTCTCTGCGCCACCACACAATTTGGCAAGTGCAGATAAAATTTTTCTGTGATTAATTTTTAATTCATAATTCTTAATTCCTAATTGTGTAAATACTTCGTGATAAATCAGGGCCAGCTCTACTTCATTCAACAGGGAATTACTTCCCACCACATCTGCATCGCATTGGTAAAACTCACGATACCTCCCTTTTTGCGGCCGGTCGGCACGCCATACAGGTTGTATCTGGTAACGTTTAAAAGGAAATGTCAGCTGATTATGATTCATTGCCACGTAACGTGCAAAGGGAATCGTTAGATCATATTTTAAAGCCCGTTCAGTAATGCCCTTACTATTTTTCCCTTGTAATACTTTTTCAAAATCTTCTTTAGCTTGTTTGTGTTTTTCAGGATTATCTAATCCGTTATTGAAAATTTTAAATATAAGTTTGTCACCTTCTTCTCCATATTTTCCCATTAATGTATCCAGGTTTTCCATTGCTGGAGTTTCCAGAGGTTGAAAACCATATAATTCAAATACATGTTTAATTGTATTGAGAATATAATTCCTTTTGCGAACAACATCCGGTCCGAAATCTCTTGTGCCTTGTGGAAGTGAAGGTTTGGTCATTGTTACTGTTAATTGGAAATTGAATTTTGAATATTGAGTATTGAGTATTTTTTGATGATTGCATCACAGGCTTCCTCAATCATTTTATATACCTGGTGATAACCCGATTCAGTTCCATACCACGGATCAGGCACATCTTTATTTTTTCCTGGAAATAATTCATTCAAAAGCAAATCAACTTTTGATTCATCATATTTATTTTTTGCAATTCGTTTCATATCACTCATAACGTCTTCTGACAAAGCATAAAGTTTATCAAAACATTCAAAATCTTCTGCAACAAATTTTCTTGCCCGTTGCTGATTAATGTCAATACAATTTAATTTCGCTACTTTCTGGCTCAAAGGATGCGGGGGCATTCCGGTCTGGCCATTGGTGCCTGCACTTTCTATGCTCCAGCTTAATCCCGCTTTAAAAGCTTTGTCCTGTAAAATGCCTTCCGCTAAAGGGCTTCGGCAAATATTTCCCAGACAAACCATCAGGATTTTCATGGAG
>JAHEZE010000098.1 GCA_023251235.1 Sphingobacteriales bacterium
TTACTATTTCTTGGTTCTTCCTGTATTTATCCTAAACTGGCGCCACAGCCATTAAAAGAAGAATATCTGCTGACCGGATTATTGGAACATACGAATGAACCATATGCCATTGCAAAAATTGCCGGAATAAAAATGTGTGATGCCTACCGGAATCAATATGGATGTAATTTTATTTCAGTAATGCCCACTAATCTTTATGGGCCCAACGATAATTACGATTTGAATAACTCACATGTGCTGCCTGCATTATTGAGAAAGTTTCATGAGGCAAAAAAAAATAACCAGCCTGAAGTTATTGTATGGGGAAGCGGTGCACCCCGAAGGGAATTTTTACATGCCGATGATATGGCAGATGCCTGTGTTTTTCTCATGAAATCTTATAACGAACCAGGATTAATTAATATTGGAATTGGTGAAGATGTAAGCATAAAAGAGCTGGCGGAGATGATAAGAGAGATTACAACATACAAAGGGAAAATTGTTTTTGATACCTCAAAACCGGATGGTACACCAAGAAAGCTGATGGATGTATCTAAACTTACAAAACTTGGTTGGAAGGCATCTGTATCGCTTTGCACTGGTATTGAAAAAGTTTATAAAGAAAAATTTTTGAATAATTAAGCCTCTATTCTATCAATGTCATTTGAAACTTTTATAGAACCCGGCCATAGTGAAAAAAATTACTGGAAAGATCTATGGCATTATCGCGAATTATTTTACATCCTTAGCTGGCGGGATTTAAAAATTCGTTATAAACAAACTATCATCGGTGTAGTATGGAGTGTGCTCCGACCCTTACTTACCATGATGATTTTTACTTTTGTTTTTGGTAAAATTGCAAAGTTTCCTTCCGACGGAGTACGATACCCCGTTCTTGTTTTTGCGGGATTGCTTCCCTGGCAATTTTTTTCGGCCGGGTTAACGGAAGCCAGCAATAGCCTGATAGGAAATGAACGATTGATCTCCAAAGTATATTTTCCCAGATTAATTATCCCGGCGGCCTCCGTTATTACCAGCCTTGCTGATTTTCTTATTTCATTGGGATTGATGTTTGTGTTAATGGGATGGTTTAAAGTAGTGCCCTCTTTAACTCTCGTTTTTCTTCCTGTGTTTACCATAATGGCCTTCCTTGCATGTTTTGGGATTGGCCTATGGCTCACTGCACTGAATGTGAAATACCGTGATTTTAAACATGTGGTTCCTTTTCTCGTTCAACTTGGTCTATATATTTCGCCTATTGGGTTTACTTCTGAGGTTGCTTCCAAAATGCTGCACGAAAAATGGAGCTTACTGTATTATCTGAATCCAATGGCAGGAGTAATTGATGGATTCCGATGGTGTTTCTTTGGAGAAAGTACCCCTTTGAACTGGAATGGTCTGTTTTTATCGCTTACTGTAACATTAGTTTTCCTTTATATAGGCGTCCATACTTTCAGGAAAATGGAAAAAAGCTTTGCTGATTTGATTTAAGAGCATTCAAAGCATTTATAGAATTGAATAATAATAAAGCAATCTATTTTCCGGGATTAAATGGGTTAAGAGCGATTGCAGCATTAGCAGTTGTTTTATCTCACACAACACAATACTTTGGAGATTTTGGACTGGACCCATATGTATTTGGGAAGACTTATGAAGGACAGCCTCGGGGAATTGAATTAGGTGCGTTTGGAGTATCAATCTTCTTTACGTTGAGCGGATTTCTGATAACCTATTTATTGTTAAAAGAGAAAGAGAGTAGATCTTTAAACATAAAGAATTTTTATTTCCGGCGGATATTACGAATATGGCCGCTTTATTATTTAAACCTGGCATTAACTTTAATAACAATCTATTTCTGGAAGATGCCATTTCAATATAATACATTAGCCTTTTATGTATTTCTTGCTGCAAATATTCCTTACATTCTTGGATTTTATTTTCAATTATTAATTCATTATTGGTCATTAGGAGTAGAGGAACAGTTTTATCTTTTCTGGCCCTGGTTTGTCAAATTGCAGTTAAAAAAACTCACTAAACTTATCTGGGTTTTAATTGCCGGATTGCTTTTTTTGAAAATAGTTTTTCATTTACTACGTCTTCGATACCAAATATCAATTCCTTATTTAACATTACATGTTACCAGGTTTCATTGTATGTTGTTTGGTTGTATTGGAGCAATTTTGTATTATCAAAGAAATAAAATTTTTATTAATCTTGCTTCGCATTTTTTAACACAAATAATTTGCTGGACAGCCATCCTGGCATTGGCAATTAATAGGTTTCATTTTTTCTCGATAATAGATAATGAATTGGTAAGTCTTGTAGGTTTATGTCTGATTATTTCACAGGCACAGGGGAAAAACCGTATTATTAACCTTGAGAATAATATTATGGACTTTTTAGGCAAGATATCTTATGGTATCTATATCTTTCACTTGTTAATTATTTTTTATTTTTCCAAATTATTTCCTAAGATTAAAGACATAGGTTTCTCAAGTTATGTTTTGGTTTACCTTATGGTTGTGATAACTTGTGTGGCAGTCGCCTGGCTTTCTTATCAGTATTTCGAAAAAAGATTCCTTCGCTTAAAGCTTCGGTATAGCGTAGTTCCAAGTACTTCAGCGAAACATTTTTAATTTTTCAACGTCAATTATGCCCGACATGGTTATCAAAGTTGAAAATCTCGGAAAAAAATATGTTATCGGTCACCGTGGTGAACGAGGGTATAAAACTTTCCGGGAACAGGTGATGCAACATCTTCACAATTTTTATTCCCGCACCAAACAATTAGTCAAGGGCCATCAGATATTAGAGGGGGATGAATTAGAGGAGTTTTGGGCATTACAGGATATTAATTTTGAAATCAGGCAGGGAGACCGATTAGGTATTATAGGGAAAAACGGAGCCGGGAAAAGCACACTTCTTAAATTATTAAGCAGAATAACTGAACCTTCAACAGGAACGATCAGAATTAAAGGGAGAGTAGCCAGTCTGTTGGAAGTGGGAACGGGATTTCACCAGGAGTTAAGCGGAAGAGAAAATATTTATTTAAACGGGGCCATTCTTGGAATGAGCCGTAGTGAGATCAAAAAAAAGTTCGATGAGATTGTTGAATTTTCAGGAGTGGAAAAATTTTTAGATACACCGGTAAAACGTTACAGCAGCGGTATGTATGTTCGCCTTGCATTTGCAATAGCGGCACATTTAGAACCTGAAATATTAATAATTGATGAAGTACTGGCAGTAGGCGATGCCGAGTTCCAGGAAAAATGTATTGGAAAAATGGATGAAGTGGGACGTAGCGGACGTACCATTTTATTTGTAAGCCATCAAATGGGTTTAATAGCGCAGTTGTGCAACAAAGCATTATTACTTGATAATGGAAAGGGAAAATTTATCGGGAGCGTTGAAGAAGCAATTCTGGCATACAATACAAAGGATTTACATAACCTGGTTTATGATAACAGTAAAAGCAATAAAGATATTTATTTACATAAAATTGAACTTTTAAATAGTGCCGGCGAAATTGTTAATCGATTTAAGCACAATGAATCTATATATATACGAATGTCTGCTTATTGCAGACTACCATCCTCCGGTATTGAATTCGGCATTGCTTTACTAAATAACTATCAGCAACGGGTATTTACATTACAAGTTCCTTTGTCTAAGGCAAAACGTACGGGTGATTTACATCAAATTACCATTTGCCTGGAAAGCGGCCTGATTGTTCCAAACAATTATCAGTTTTATTTTGATCTGTTTATTCCACACCAAGCAATATTTGACAGTGTAACAGGTCATTTCCCTATAAAAATTATTGACGGAGGTAGTCGTTATGCAGGGTATGAAGGGGTAGAATATGGATACTTCTTTATTAATTATGAAATAATCAGCTAATGCATTTGAATTGCCAACTTATATTTAAAAAATACGCTTTGCCATTTTTTAAATCGGGAACTAAAGTATTGGAAATAGGCCCTCTTAACAGCCCCTCTGCATATCAAAAAATTATTAATGATCAATCCATAGAATGGCAAACACTTAATCTTATCAACTGGACATTAGATGACATGAAAAATAAAGACCGGCTGACCATTATTACCAATGATCCATACCACTACCCGGTGCCGGACAATACGTATGACATCGTTATATCAGGAAGTGTAATGGAACATGTAGAGGATATTATCAACTGGTATCGTGAGTTGAAAAGAATTATAAAACAGGGGGGTTATATTATTACTATACTACCTGTAAGTTGGCCTTATCATGAAGCTCCGGTAGATTGCTGGAGAATTTTTCCGGACGGATTTAATAATATTTTTTCAACAGTTGAACTAAAAAAAATAATCTGCATATTTGACAGTTTTGAATTTGAGGCTTGTTACCCTTCATTAAATAAGGTCAATTTTGAAATTATACCCGGCCGGTCGATTTATTGGGCCAAATCCAAAACGCAAGTAAACTCGCAGTTGCGCTGGAACCAATTAATGAGAAGAATCCCTTTCTTCAGACGCTTTATTATACCAATTGAAGTTGCTTATGATACAATTTCAATTGCACAGAAATAATTTAAGAATAACAATGCAAAATTGCAGTTGTATCGTTATTTCAATTTTTTTTTGGAATTGTGAAAACTTAAAATAAAATCTTCTGTATTATTAATGGGGTTCAATATCTATAAATATTTTCCAGCCATGGAAAAATGGTCATTATTACTGGAATCAGTTGAGTATCGGATTTCAAAACGAATTTCCCCCGAAATAAGAATCAAAAGACAACTGCTGAACCGTTTTCTTGGTGAAGGAGTACCGGTAAAAATAAAAAAGAATGGGATAGAATTTGAGTATAGAGTGAATGACAAAAACCTGAAATTCTATCTGAGAAATAATAGTTCTGATATTAATGTATTTACTCAAATTGTTCTTGAGCAGGAATACAAACCGATAATTGATATGTTTAAAAGATTAAATCTGTCGCCAGACCGGTTCATTGATGCAGGGGCCAACGTAGGATTTTCATCTCTTTATCTTTTGGCTCACTGGCCTGAAGCCCGGTTTATCTGTCTTGAACCCCATCCGGGAAATTTTGAAGCTTTAACCTGCAACATCACACAAAATATTTCAACTGATAATTTTTTGCTTCTTCAAAAAGCATTGTGGAGCAAGCCTGCGCAACTTAGTGGGGACAATAATTTTCGGGATGGCAGAGACTGGTCTTTTAACGTTAAGGAAGATGGTAAATCAAATGGCAATATAGAAGGTATTACCATTGATATGGTGATGAATCAAGATAGTTTCAATGAAGTTGATTTTCTTAAAATAGATATTGAAGGAGCCGAAGTACAATTATTTGAGAGCCGGAAAAATGTTGAATCATGGATTGATAAAATAAAAGTGATTTCTATAGAAATTCATGATGAAACAAATGTCAGATTCAAAATAGAAAATATGCTGCAAAACATGGGCTTTCGCATTTATCACAGCGGAGAAATAACTATTGCAATAAATAAAAGATTTATACACCTGTTATTAAGTGATTAATAAGGATAACCTGAAAATAGCGATTGTGGGTTGCGGCGCACTAACAAGAATCTTTTATCTCCCGGTATTCAAAAGACTATCGGTGAATCCGGTAGTTTTGGTCGATCCTGATCTAACAAGTATTAATGATCTTGCAAAGAGCTCGGGAGCAAAAAAAATTTCAAATTCGTTAGAGGATATTGCAGATGATATTGATGCAGCAATAATTGCCACTCCAAATTTTCTTCACTTTCCCCAGACAAAAATCTTGCTTGAAAAGGGAAAACATGTATTGCTTGAAAAGCCAATAGCGTCAAAAGAAGCTCTGGTGAAGGAATTAATTAATGTTGAGAAAAGTTCAGGAGTAATACTTCAGCCTGCTATGATGCGCCGGTTCTGGAAAATCAATAAGGCTGTAAAAACCTTACTGCAGGAAGAAATATTTGGAATATTGCAATCGGTTTCTATGCAGGAAGGTGGGGTCTTGAATTGGCCGGTCCAATCAACAGCAATATTTAACCCGGCACTGTCACTTGGCGGAGTACTTATGGACACAGGTTCTCATACACTTGATCTTCTTTGCTGGTGGGTGGAAAATAGAGATTTCGAATTAGAATATGAAGACGATAGCCATGGAGGGGTTGAAGCCGATTGCAGATTGTCCGTTAATTTTATGAACACATCTGTGAAGGCTGAAGTGAAGTTGAGCAGGATAAGAAATATGTCCAACGAATTTATATTGACCGGCACCAAAGGTTGGATTAAATTGAAACCCTGGGGAAATGTTTTTGAAGCTTCTGATCGCCGGATTGAAAAATATATTTATCGGCAATACACCAGAGAAGAATTGAAGAAACAAAGTTTCATAGATCTTTTTACTGAACAAGTGAAAAACTGGTTATTTGCAATAGAGCATGGTTCAGCACCAGTGATAGATGCAGAAAGCGTTTTGCCGTCAATCAGGATGATAGAGCAAGGTTATCAACATCGCAGGCAATTAAAATATGCCTGGAATTAATCTGTAAACATGAAACGTGTTTTAATTACAGGCGCCGGCGGGTTTATTGGAGGGCGACTGGTGGAAATTTTAAAAGAAACCACTGTTACAGAAATTAATATACTTCTTCGCAATATTGCTAAAGCGGCAAGAATATCCCGCTACCCGCTTCATTATTACAAAGGCAGTATTATAAACGAGGAATCTCTAAGAACTTCGATGCAAGGTTGTGATGCAGTAGTGCATTGTGCACATGATTTTACCAATCCGGAAATAAACCTTCAGGCCGCTGATCTTATTGCAAAGCAATGTTTGACGCAAGGAGTAAGTAAATTAATTTATATTTCTTCTTTTGCGGTACACCGGAATGATGCAAATGAATCAATCAATGAAACATCTGCCTTGAATGAACAATGGGATTATGCAGTAAATAAAATAGAGGTGGAAAAAAAATTACTTAGTTACCATCATCAATCAGGCTTACCAGTTATTATATTTCGACCGACAATTGTTTATGGACCTTTCTCAGCAGCCTGGACAACCAATACGGTAATGCAAATGTTGAGCGGCAGAGTTGTGGTTCCATTTGACGGGCAACGAATCTGTAACGCAGTTTATATCGACGACGTTGTAAATGCAGTTGTGAAAACATTACAATCTAATAACAACTGTGAAGGAAAAACTTTTATTGTTTCAGGACCAGAGGAATTAACCTGGAAAGAATATTACAATTCATTTCTTTCTTATGCCGGTGTTCACAGGCCTGTATTCATGAGTGACAACGAATCAGAAGAATGGTGTACAAAACTGAATGCTCATCAACCAGTGGAAACAAAAATATCATTAATAAGAGATCCGATTTCTTTTTTGAAAAGAACTCCTGTCTATAGCTTATACCAACGGATGATAAAAAATCCCGGCATCAGGAAAAAACTTTTATCTGCTAAAGCCAGTATGCCAGGGCCACTTATTTATCCTTCAAAAGAAACTTTTGAAACGCTTTCCTGTATGGCTAAAGCAGATACAGAAAAATTGAGATCCGAATTAGGATTTCAACCAGAAATTTCCTTCAAAGAAGGGATGCGGAAGACGCTTTTATGGGCAGAATGGGCAAATTTAAATTATAACTGATGCAGCTATCTTCTAAGAAACCGCTGGTTTCAGTAATAATTCTTTGCTATAACCAGGCGGAAATTATTGGCCGGGCTATTGAAAGTGTATTGGAGCAGACCTATCAAAACATTCAAGTGGTTATTGTGGATGACTGCTCGAAAGATAATTCCAGACAAGTAATTGAAAGCTGGCAGGCAAAATATCCAGGAAAAATCAAAACCTACTTTCAGCAAGTCAATGTAGGACACCCCGCAAATATGAATACCGGGTATCGGTTATGTGATGGAGAACTGATTACTTTCTGTGATGGAGATGATTGGTATTTCCCGGAAAAAGTTCAACGGGAAGTAAATTATTTGATGAATAATCCAGATGTGGATGTAGTGCATTCAAATTTTGACTTTTACACTGTTGATGGTGTATTTTTAAAACACTGGGTAAGCAATAATAATAAAATCCCCGCTGGGGACATTTTCCTCTCATTATTTTCTCTCCACTACCCGTTTAAAATTCATTTGCGTTACGAACTGACATCAAAAAAAGTAATTCAAGAAACAGGCTATTATGATGAGCAAATACCTATTTGGGTAGATTGGGATTTCCGGCTGCGGCTTGCAGCAAAATATAAATTTGGTTATTGCAATTATGTTGGCAGCGCTTATACTGACAATCCAGAGGGTCTAACAAATGTGTTAAAACAGGAAATTATTTTAAAAAACTTGCAGGTCGTGATTGAAAAGAATAAGCTGCATCTGGAGAAATATCCTGTAAAAGAAGCAGAAAAAGCAATGAAAGCAATTCGGCTTCCGCTTAAAAAACTCACCTTGGCCATTAATACGCAGAAAGGACAGACAAATTTTTTTAAAACACTTGCATTTCTCTGGCATTATCCCAATCAAACAAAAGAGCTGAGATTTGTGATTAATTCTATGTTTGGGAAAAGACTGATGGGAACACTTTCTGCAATAAAACAGAAATTATTAAAACCGGCGCCTGCAAAATAAGCCTGGCTAATTGAATCATCGGCAATTTTTTTTTCATGATAAAACCCATTATTCAAAAAATCTTTAACGGTTTCGGCTATGAGATTAAAAAAAAGAATATCAGGGATATATTTACCATCAGACAAAATTTTGAAGAAGCGCTGGTTCATATCCACACAAGAGGCTATACTCCTGATTTTATTATTGACGTAGGGGCTGCTGACGGTACGCCGGCATTGCAAAAAACGTTTTCAACTTCCCGGTTTTTCTGGATTGAACCATTAAAAGAATTTGAACCGACTCTTAAAAGTCTTCAACAAAAGCATAATGGGGAATACATCATTTCAGGAGTTGGAAAAGAAGAAGGAAATTTTGTGTTGCATGTTCACAAAGATTTGCATGGAAGCACCATGTTCAATGAAACCGATGGTGCATCTGCTGATGGCAGCCCAAGAGAAGTGTCAGTGACGACGCTCAATAAATTAGCGATTACTAATGATTGGAGGCAATACAAGAAAATTTTATTGAAAGTCGATGTACAGGGCTTTGAACTGGAAGTTCTGAAAGGCGCAGAAGAAATAATGGAGAACATTGAGGTAGTACTGCTGGAAGTTTCATTTTTTAGATTTCTGAAAGGCGCTCCTGACTTTTATGAGGTGATTACTTATATGAAGAGTATTGGGTATGTAGTTTATGATATTATCAGCGGGATTAACCGTCCACTGGATTTTGCTTTAGGTCAGAAAGATCTCGTGTTTGTAAAAGAAAATGGTTTCTTCCGGCAATCACAAGGCTGGGAAAAATAATAACGAAATGAAAAAATACTAAGAAATGGTTATTGGTAACGGTTTAATGGCAAACGCATTTAAGAAATTCAACAAAGACGATTCAATCATAATTTTTGCTTCAGGTGTATCAAACTCTTTACAAACTTCTGATGAAGAGTTTAAAAGGGAAAAAGTTCTGTTACAAAGCTGCTTTTCAAAAAATGCCAGATTGGTTTATTTCAGTACATGCAGTGTGGCGGATGATAGTATACAGCATACCAAATATATTCTTCATAAGCTGGAAATGGAAAACCTGATTAAAGAGAAACAGGATTCCTACCTGATTTTGCGCCTGCCAAATGTAGTCGGGAAGTCGGCAAATCCGCATACACTTACAAATTTTATTAATAACAGAATCGTTAGCAGCAACCCATTCCAGGTTTACTCCCATTCGTGTCGGTATTTAATAGATGTCGATGATGTAGTGACTGTTATTTCTCTTTTATTGAATAATAATAAGGTGGATAATGAAATAATTCATGTTGCATTTAATAACAGAATTAAGACAACTGAATTAATTACTCTTTTTGAAAAAGTGCTTTCTACCAAGGCCCGATATGAATTGGTCAATAAAGGGGCATGTTATACTATTGACAATAGCAGAATAAAAGAGTTGGTTAACGAAATTGATTTCAATACCAGCGAGAAATATAATTTTAATTTGTTGTCGAAATATTATGGTGTACTGAAACCAGAGGTTTTAAAAGAGAAAGTAAAATAGCATTTCTGACAAAAGAAAATCGCCATCTAAATGGTTGAAAAAGGGATATCATTAGTTATATTTTGTTATAACAGTGAGAAAAGAATTTGGGAAACTTTAAAGCATATTGTAAACCAAAAATTATCGAAAGATATTTTGTGGGAAGTCATAGCGGTTGATAATAACTCTTCGGATCGTACTTTGGAAGTTATAGAAAATGCTTTGAGGTCATTGAGTTTTAATGCTCCTTTCCATATTGTTTCTGAAGAAAAACAGGGTCTGTCCTATGCAAGGATGAAAGGGATTGAAACTGCCCGTTTTGAAATTGTTGCATTTGTGGATGATGATAACCGGTTATTTGAAGACTGGGTTCAAAATGCTTATGACTTCATGACGCATAATCCTGAGGTGGGATTATGCGGAGGGCAAACATTTCCACATTATGAAACAGACCCCGAACCCTGGTTTGACCGGGTAAAGCATACAATTGCAATTGGTGAACAAGGGAAAAGTGTTGAAGATATAACTGACACAAGAAAATTTGTTTGGGGCGCAGGAGCCCTGATCAGAAAACCTATTATAATAAAGGCCATTGAACTTGGATTTAATAATATAACAAAAAGCAGGGTACCAAATTTTCTAGGAGGTGGCGATGATTATGAATTAGCCTGTGTAATCAGAGCCATGAAAGCAAAAATTTATTACAATGAGCATTTAAAATTATTTCATTACATCCCTGTTTCCCGAACAACCTGGCAATATATCAGGAAAAATGCGCAGGGTTATGGCTATTCCAGCCTGCTATTTGATGTTTATGAATGGTATATCAAAGGGAAGAATTTAAACCTGCCGGTTTTTTTATTATGGCTAAGACAAATGGTTTCATTAATAAGATCCTTAATAAAATATGGGTTTTCATTAATGTTCATCAATTCATATTCAAAAGGGAATCCCCGGGCTATGAAATTGGAATATATCAAAGGACGATTAAAAGCATTTTTTACTACAAGCTTTACCTCCTATTCTCAAAGCGTAACTGCTATGAGAAGTTTTTTTACAAAAAAAGATAAATATTTTAAGGAGAGATATTGTGCAATTAATTTGATTTTGTGAGGACTTTATTTTGTTTGCTAGAAACACCAGATAATTTGAAACAACCATAATCTTCTACTTTCAGCAAATTATACCGGCAAATCCAATCAAATGAAAATCATCTTTTTTGAGTTGAATGAAGTTCCATATAAGATCATTCATCACTTCTGCAAATTATATCCTGAATCAAACCTTGCCAAAGTATTTTCCAATGGCCTTAAATATGAAACATATTCTGAAGATCAGGGGAATCTTTCTCCCTGGATTACTTGGCCCACGGTACACCGGGGTGTGACAAATGACAAGCATTTTATTTCCGACTTCGGACAGGATTTGAACGACCAGGAAAAACAATACCCCGCCATCTGGAATTTGCTTGCAAAAAATGCTGTGAAGGTGGGCCTGTTCGGTTCGCTGCACACTTACCCCATGCCGGATAACATTGAAAATTTTTCATTTTATGTGCCCGATACTTTTGCAGCAGGCAGTGAATGTTTTCCAAAAAAACTGGAAGTGTTCCAGCAATTCAATCTTA
>JAHEZE010000099.1 GCA_023251235.1 Sphingobacteriales bacterium
CAAGATTTTGATAAGGAAGAAAAACAGAGGACCTTGCTCCCAGCACAATTTTCATTTCGCCGCTTTTTACTTTATTCCATATTTCCACTCTTTCATTTTGTGAAAACCTGGAGTGATAAATACCAATGTAACCACCAAAATGTTTCTGCAGACGGCGGATAATCTGGGAAGTGAGAGCTATCTCCGGCAACATATACAGCACTTGTTTCCCCTGCCGGATCAGTTCTTCAATAAGTTTTATATAAACAAGAGTTTTACCGCTACTGGTAACACCATGTAAAAGACAAACCCGCTTTTCTTTAAATGATTCCTGTATGTTTTTAAAAACAGTTTGTTGAAGCAGGGAAAATTCAAAATCTATCCTGATATCTTTTGGTAAATATTGAATACGATCCACATTTCTTTTTTCCAGCAAAAGAATTTTTTTATCCACCAAACCTTTTAGCTGCGCTTCAGAGGCATTTGACTTTTTCAGCAAACCCGGTTTTGTTACTTCACCTTCTGTTTTTATTAAGTGCAGGTAACTGAGTAAAAGCTCCATTTGTTTTTCGGCTCGTTGCAGTTTCTTGTCTTCATTCAAGAGTTTTGATAATTCTTCTTCGCTATCATAAGCAGGATTCAGTATTACATAGGTTTCTTTTTTTGCAGAATAAGTTTGTTTCAGTGCCTCCCACACAAAACAAACTTTCTTTTGTATCAGGCGATTGATGACAGGATAAACATGAGAAGAGTCAAGAATCTGCTGCACTTCCGTCAGCTTTAATTCTTTTTTTATTAGTAATGCTTCTGCGACCATGTATTCATCATGATCCAGTGCAGAAAATTCATCGCCATACTCTTCATTAAAAATTAAAATTGTTTCGCTACTCAGTTTAAAGTGTGCAGGCAGCGCCGCCGCCATCACCTCCCCTTCGCTGCACATATAATAAGAAGCCATCCACTCCCAGAGTTTCAGTTGCTCTTCAAACACCACCGGTTCACCATCCAGCACATTCAAAATTTCCTTTGGCTCAAAAAATTCAGGCTTTTCATTATGCAATCTTTTTACAATACCTGCATATTTTTTATTCTTACCGAGGTTCACTTCTACGCGGCAGCCAACATGCACCTGGTCTTTCATATGGACAGGCACCAACCATGTATAGTTTTTAGGAAGAGCCAGCGGTATGATGATTTCAGCGAAACCCCCGGCCCCTGAACGGGAGCCATTATTTTGATTATTGAAAACGCTTTTTGACATGTTAATAATAAAGATAAGAACTAATATAAAGGCCTTAATAATTCCCCTTTAGGGGTTAGGGGTGTGGCTAATCCATGTGACTTTATATTCTATTAATTTTCTTTCCATCAGATCGTACACTTTTTGTTTTAATGCAGGAAGATCATTCAATGTCAATCCTTGAACCGGAATCTCTTCCAGGAAAACAGCCCGGCTTTTGCCAGGAGTTAATGTGAAGAGATTGCGGTAATGTAATCGCTCAAATGCATCAAGCAGTAAAAATGGTTTTATCGTAGTCTGGGTTTCTATGGCTACTTTAAATGCTCCGTCATAAAAATTTTTTAAAGGTTTTGATGTCATGTTGAAAGTTCCTTCCGGCATAATGATGATCGAGATACCTTTATTAGTAATTGATTTCAGGTTTCTCAGGCTCTTTGCTCTATGTTCCGCATTGCTGCGGTCAACGATCACCACTACCCTTCTGTAGATATAACCAAAAAACGGAGTTTTGCTGAGTTCAATTCTTCCCAGTGCCCGAATAGGCCGGCGGATGGTTTTAACCAGGATGGGTGCATCCATGTATGAAATATGATTGCCGACAAAAATATATTGCTTGTTTTTATCCAATGGTTGCTCATAATAATTCCGGTGCCAGATAAAAACAAGTAAAAACCAGATATCGCCCCACAGCATACAAATACGGTAAATCATATTACCCCCAATGATGCGGCCAAAGAAAGAAGCAAGGATAACAAATGGAAAAAGCAGCAGCATGATCCCGATAAACAGAACCAGGGCATAAATACAATAAAGCCATTGTAAGGGTTTCAGTAATCGTCTCATTAATTATGGCTGTTTTAATTTTTGTCATCACCCGGACAGTGACATGTCCATTCCGTTTCCAGGTCAATTACCGTTACCACTTCCGACTTTTCATCGCATTGAGCAAAAACGATTCTTACCAGCTGATTGTCTTTAGTAATTCCCTCCAATGCATAGCGGGGACATCTTGCATTTTGCAAGTCACTTTTATTATAATTTATTTTACCATCCTTCATTATTTCTTCCACTTCCTGTTGAGTGATATGACGGCAGTCCATTCTGCATTTTGCATGATTGCTGTATTCGAGATAAGAAATCCTTCTGTCAAATCCTTTATTCCTGTTTATGTCAGCGGAAGTAGTAGTTCTTTCATTTCTTGAATTATCATTTGTTTGAGTATTGCTCTTGCATTGCTTAATTACAATAACAGCCACCGCCAGCAATAACATTAAAATATAGGGTGACGCTTTTTTCAAACTGAATTTTTCATTACAATAATAAACGATTTTTATGTATCCGGCTTCAGTTATTCTATTCATCGTCCCTTGCGTCGCACTCTTCATCGTCCGGTAATTCTAATCAGCAAACCCCACCCTCTTATCCCTCTCCTGCAGGAGAGGGACGGTGCTTATGAACAAATTTGGACTTTATATCTTCCACATCGGCTTCAGTGCTTATCCCGGTAATAATAACTATCAGTTATCAACTATTAACTATCATCTTCCAACTTCTTATCTTTGCCGCCCTACTTGTACAACGTAGCGTTTTTAAAACAGCTACGTTATTAAAACAGTAAGCGAAGTAGTATGGCCGAAGCAAGAACAGTGGCTTTTCATACGCTGGGTTGTAAGCTTAATTTTTCCGAGACTTCCACACTTTCCAGGATGCTGGAGAATGAAGGCTTTGAAAAAAAAGAGTTTGACGAACAGGCCGACATTTATGTAATCAATACCTGTTCGGTAACTGATAATGCAGATAAAGAGTGCAGGCAGATTGTTCGCCGTATTCAACGAAAGGCCCCCGAGAGTTTTGTGGTGATTACAGGATGCTATGCACAACTAAAGCCAAAAGAAATTGCTGAAATACCCGGAGTGAATCTTGTGCTGGGTGCTGCAGAAAAATTTAATCTTGTTCGGCATATCCGCGAATTATCAAAAGGTGACTCCGCAAAAATCTGCAGTTGTGATGTGGAAGAAATTACTGGATTCAATGCATCTTATTCCATTAATGACCGAACAAGAACTTTTCTGAAAGTACAGGACGGCTGTGATTATAATTGCTCTTTCTGCACTATACCACAGGCAAGAGGTAAAAGCAGGAGTGATACAATAGAAAATGTAATTAAGAATGTTGAACATCTTGCTGAGCATGGAGTGAAAGAAATTGTATTGACGGGTGTGAACCTTGGAGACTTTGGAAAAAATTCTAATATAGAAAAAGAAAATTTCTTTGATTTGGTTAAAGAATTAGACAAGGTAAAAGGTGTTCAACGTTACCGCATTTCTTCTATCGAGCCGAATCTTCTTACCAATGAAATAATAGAATTCGTTGCCAACAGCGATAAGTTTATGCCGCACTTTCATATTCCGTTACAAAGTGGCAGTAATAAAATACTGGGATCCATGCGCAGAAGATATAAAAAAGAATTATATGCTGAACGTGTTGCCTTAATTAAAACCCTGATGCCTCATTGCTGTATTGGTGTGGATGTAATAGTTGGTTTTCCGGGAGAAACAGATGATGACTTCAAAGAAACATTTGACTTTCTTCATTCACTGGATATTTCTTACCTGCATGTGTTCACCTATTCAGAAAGAGATAACACACATGCATTAAGTATTAAACCAGTTGTTCCCATACAAATCCGCCATGAAAGAAACAAAACGCTCCGGAATCTTTCTTATATGAAGATGCAATACTTTACAGAACAAAACAAAGGACAAACCCGTAAAGTATTATTTGAAGGGCATGAAAACAAAGGCATGATGGAGGGATACACTGACAACTATATTAAAATCACAACTCCTTATCGAAAAGAATGGGTGAATGAAATTGTAGAGCGGACAATTTATTGAACGAACGGTTTGCTATAATTCTGATTTCAAAACTGTAATAAAAAAGCCGTCCCCTCCCCTTCTTTAGATTGAACCTGGATATTTCCTTTGTGCAGCATCATAATCTGTTTACATAAACTCAACCCAATTCCGCTTCCTGTTTTTCTGGTACTAAAAAATGGAACAAATATTTTATCGGCAATTTCAGGTGAAATCCCAATACCATTATCTGCAACTTTAATCAGCAATTTATTGTTCTCCTGTAATGCAGATAAAATAATGCGGGGATGTAATTTTTCTTTAACAGCTTCAATCGCATTTATGGTCAGGTTTATCAACACCTGTTCAATAAGATTAATATCTACTTCTGCTGCCAGTCCAGGGTCTTTCAGAATCATTTCCAGTTCAATATTTTTCTGGTCAAGTGTGGGCTGCATAAGAGTATGCAGATTTTCAAACAAATCTCTGACCAGTACTCTTTTTACATTTAGTGTAGTTATTTTATTAAGATTACGATAAGTCTCGGCAAACTTTAATAAACCTTCGCTACGGCGCTGTATAGTTTCCAATCCCAATTCCAAATCATCTCTTTCACTGCTATTAACATCTGCAATGGTTCCCATCTGAAGTAATCGGTTTTTTAATGTTCCCGCAAGTGAAGAGATAGGCGCAACAGAATTCATAATTTCATGTGTCATTACACTCAGTAATTTTTGCCAGGCTTTCGCTTCCGTTTCATCCAACGCCTCATTAATATTCTGGCAGGCAATCAGTTTATTTATTTTTTCATCAGTTTGAAATAAAGTTGCCGCAAGAAGAATTTTTGTTTGTTTGTTTTCTTTATTAATCGTCGCCACTTTTGATTCCCCGGGTCGTATGGCTATTATCGTTTCATAAAGCTGATGATCCCTTTTATCCAACGAATGAATTGTTTTGAGGTAGGGAATTTCCATCATTCTTTTAAATGTGTCATTCATCCAGTTCAGCTCACCTGATTCAGTTTCATAAGAAATTATTCCCGTATCAACCAATTCCAGAATTTTCCGGAGATACTGATACTGCACTTCCTTTTCTTTACTGATAATTTTAAAAGTGCTGTTGATTTCATTAAACCCCTGACGTAAAGTTTGCAGCTCCGCGGGGGCCTGCATTACATTGAAATATCTTGAGAAATCGCGGTAATGAACTGATTCAACAAATTCCTGTACTTCATCCTGAGCTTTTTTCAGAAGCCGGTAAATATCGAACATTTGAAACAAAACAACAGGAATTGTAACCCCGGTAAACCCAAAATATTTATTTACAAGTAACCAGGCAGTAACAGCCAACACTGCAAAAAGCAGTATTACCTTTATTAATAAACGCCATTCGTATTTCTTAAATGTCATATTTGCTTAATCTGCGGTATAATGCAGTTCTTGTTATTCCCAATTCTTTTGCGGCTTTCGTAATATTTCCATTATGCTTCTCAATTATTCTGAGAATCGCATTTTTTTCAATAGTGCTTAACCTCATATCTGCACCATCATTATCTAATTGTTGATAGCTTTCGAGCGGTGAAAAAATCAAATCACTATCTTTAATAATGTCATCTTCACTCATGATGATAGCTCTTTCAATTATATATTGAAGTTCCCTTACATTTCCCGGAAAATGATATTTATTCAGTTTGTTTAATGCTGAAGGATCTAATTGCATATTGGGTTTAAAATATTTTGAAGAGTACCCTTTTACAAAATATTTTGCCAAAAGAGAAATGTCTTTTATTCTTTTCCTCAATGGCGGTATGGTAATCTCCACCGTATTAATCCTGTAAACCAGATCTTTTCTAAATCGATTTTCATTTGCCAACTCAGAAAACGGAGCATTAGTGGCGCATATTAAACGGATATCAACAGCAATAGGTTGATTAGATCCCAAACGTGTTATTTGCCTGTTTTGTAAAACCGTTAAAAGTCTTGTCTGTTGCTGTAAAGATATATTTGCAATTTCATCTAAAAATAAAGTGCCTCCATTTGCAGCTTCAAAACGTCCTATACGATCTTCTTTTGCATCGGTAAATGCTCCTTTTCTATATCCAAATAATTCGCTTTCAAATAAAGTTTCTGTCAGAGACCCTGCATCAACTTTGATAAATGGTTTCTTTGAACGTAAAGACTTCTGATGGATGACCTGAGCAATTAAATCTTTACCGGTTCCGTTTTCCCCAAGAATTAAAATATTAGCATCTGTGGGAGCGGCCTTTTCGATTTTCTTAAATATATCCATCATCAGTTCGGATTCTGCCTGTAATTCTGAACCTATAATTGAGATATTTGATAATGGCTCTAAATTTTGCGATCCTGATTTTTTCTGAAGCACTTCCCTGATTGTATCTAATAAACGGGAATTATGCCAGGGCTTGATTATAAAATCCGAAGCCCCTTCCTTCAGAGATTTGACTGCAAGATCAATATCTCCGTATGCTGTAATCATAATTACCGCTGTAGAATCAGATAATTCTTTTATTTTCTTCAACCAGAATATTCCTTCATTGCCTGTATTAATGGTAGTGTTAAAATTCATATCCAGTAAAATCAGGTCAAATTCTTTTTGAGGCAATAAGGACCTTATGGTTTCCGGATTTTTTTCTGTAACAACTTCTTTGGCCTCTGTTTTTAATAATAAACGTACTGCCGTCAAAACATCAGGGTCATCGTCAATAACTAATATGGTTGCATTTTTAAGCTGCATTAATCACTTATATTTTACTCTATTCATCTCTATGCCAAAAATACAATCGCATGGTAACAAAAAATTTAATTTAATTAGTTAAGATTTACTGTATCAAAATCGTACACCAGCTGTATCATTAACGAACGTCTACGAAAAATACCGTTGATTAAATTACTGACTTTCATGGGTTATGAAGTATGGCACAAATTTACTACTACTGCCATTGAAATTAATTCTTCATGTTGTATGTAACCTTAAAAAGTAACCCTGCGTTTAATGAGGAGTGGCTTTTTAATGACTTGCAAACGAATATATAATCAACCTCCCGAAAAAAAAATTACATGGATAGAGTAATAGCTAAAAAAACCTGGACAACAAAACGATTACTAACCATCAGCGGTATTGTTGCAGTTGTGTTATTGATTGCAGGCGCCATTTATTTTACTTCAGGTAAATCCAGACTGAATGTGGATAAAGAACGAATCACTATCAGTGAAATTAAAAAAGGCCCGTTCCAGGAATTTATACCTGTTAATGGTGTAGTGCTGCCTCAAACAACTATTTATCTCGATGCTTTGGAGGGCGGAAGAATGGAAGAAAAATTTGTGGAAGATGGCGCTATCATGAAAAAAGGCCAACCTATTCTCCGGTTATCAAACACTGATATTGAACTAAGCCTCGTTAACCAGCAAACTTCTGTTTATAACCTGCTTACTCAAATGCAGATTTCTCAAAATGCGGCACAGCAGAATACAGTAAACCGCTTAAACCAACTGACCGATGCTAATAGCCAATTGAAAGAAGCTGATAGAATTTATAATCTGAATAAAAAATTATATGATCAGAAAGTGATCGGGGGTCAGGAATTTAAGCAATCAGAAAATAATTATTACTATTTACGGGAAAAGAAAAAACTCTCTGAGCAATTACTACACCAGGATTCTGCATCCAATGTGCAGCAGTTCAACCAGGCAAAACAATCTTACTTAGGTTCACAAAATGCATTGGAAGTCATGCGCAAAAAAGTAGGCGACTTAGTCGTAAAGGCGCCGGTTGATGGACAACTTACTTCATTAGATGCAGAAATAGGGCAATCAAAAAATAAAGGAGAACGGCTAGGACAAATTGATGTGATTGGCGGCTTTAAAGTGAGGGTGGATATTGACGAACATTATATTTCCCGCATTTATACCGGACTGCTTGGTGATTTTACATTTGCCGACAAAACTTATAAACTAAAAATTAAGAAGGTTTACACACAGGTTACTAATGGCCGTTTCCAGGTAGATATGGAATTTGAAGGAGAAGTGCCAAAGGGAATCCGCAGGGGGCAGACCTTACAAATTCGTCTTGCACTAAGCGAAGAGACTACAGCTTTGCTTGTTCCTAAAGGAGGGTTTTATCAGCAAACGGGAGGTAACTGGATTTTCAAAGTAAATGAAAATGGAAATACAGCTTATAAAGTTGACATACAACTTGGCCGTCAGAATCCAGATTATTATGAAGTTTTACAAGGTTTGAACCCAGGTGATAAAGTAGTTACATCCAGTTATGAAAATTACGGCAACATGCAGGAGCTTATTTTAAAAAAATAAAACAAGAATAATATGAAAATACTTTCCTTTTTTGTTCTCATTATAGCAATGATCGTTGCTATAAACATGCAATCAGTAATGCGTTCTGGTAATAAAACAGAGAACCCATGCTGTAATAAGAAAGATTGCACAGATAAAAATAGCAAGAACCAGGAGGATGGCTTCTTTCTTTTTCAATCAAACCCTTTTATTTTCTGATGTTCCAATTAATAAATTAAAAAAAATAAACAATGATTAAGATCAGCAATCTCGAAAAAATCTATCGTACCGAAGAGGTGGAAACTGTAGCATTAAATAAACTGACTGTAGAAGTAAAGGAAGGAGAATTTGTAGCTGTAATGGGCCCATCAGGTTGTGGGAAATCCACACTCCTGAATATTCTGGGTTTATTAGATGATCCTGATGCCGGCAGTTTTCTTTTTAATGGAATAGAAGTTTCCAAATTTAATGAAAGAAAAAGAGCCGACTTACGCAAAAGAAATATCGGTTTTGTATTTCAAAGTTTTAACCTGATAGACGAATTAACAGTATTTGAAAATGTAGAGCTCCCGCTTATTTATACCGGAATAAAAGGAGCTGAAAGAAAAAAACGAGTTGAAGAGGTACTGGATAAAATGCAAATCATGCATCGCCGCAATCACTACCCGCAGCAATTGAGTGGTGGTCAGCAGCAACGCGTAGCAGTAGCCAGGGCTGTTGTGAATAATCCAAAACTCATCCTTGCAGATGAGCCAACCGGTAATCTGGATTCGCACAACGGCAGTGAAGTGATGCAACTGCTTACTGACCTGAATGAACATGGAACCACCATCATCATGGTAACCCACTCTGAACATGATGCCCGGTATAGTCATCGTATTGTACGAATGCTGGATGGACAAACAGTAACAGAAAACATATTAGTATGATAAAAAAGTATAGCCATGATAAAAAATTATCTCAAAATTGCCTGGAGGAATCTTTTAAAAAATAAAATTTTTTCTTTTATAAATATTATTGGGCTTGCCTCAGGGCTTGCTTGTTTTATATTAATATCATTATACATAGTTGATGAATTAAGCTACGACCGCTTCAACGAAAATGCAAACCGCATTTACCGTGTGGATGCCGATGTGAAATTTGGCGGTAATGAATTAAAACTTGCCGTAGCGGCTGATCCTATGGGCGCCACTCTTAAAAAAGACTATCCCCAGGTGGAAGAATATACAAGAATATATGGCTCCAGCGGTTCAAAATTAATAAAGAAGGGAAATGAATTTATTGAAGAAGAACATGTAGCCAATGTGGACTCTACGTTTTTTAGTGTGTTTACCTTTCCTGCATTAAGCGGCAATACAAAGACAGCTTTAAACGAACCCAATACTGTTGTCATCACAAAGTCAACTGCCGAAAAATATTTTGGCACCATCGATGCAATTGGCAAAACTGTTGAAGCGGATAAAGTGCTTTACAAAGTAACTGCTGTTATCAAAGACATGCCGCACAACTCGCATTTCAATTTGGATTTTTTGTTTTCAATGAAAAACGTAGATTATCAGTTTGGCAATTACCTCAGCATGAATTTTCACACTTTTATCCGGTTAAAAGAAGGAACAGACTATAAGGCATTTGAAAAAAACTTTAAACAGGTAATTGATAAATATATTTTTCCCCAGGCCAAGCAGTTTATGCAGATAACCAGTATGGACGATTTTAAGAAAGCAGGAAATAAACTAGAGTTACATCTGATGCCGCTTACAGATATTCACCTGCGGAGCGATCGCTTTCCTGAACTGGACACCAATGGCAATATTCAATACGTATATATTTTCGGGGCATTTGCATTATTCATTTTGCTGATAGCCTGTATTAACTTTATGAATCTCTCTACTGCCCGCAGCGCCAGCCGTGCCAAAGAAGTAGGCATACGTAAAGTGCTGGGTACTGAAAGAAAAAATTTAATTGGCCAGTTTCTTACTGAGTCCACTTTAATGGCCATGATCTCATTGATTATTGCCATAGCTATTGCTTATTTCACTTTACCACTTTTCAATAATATAGCAGCAAAAAACCTTACACTGGGTAGCCTGTTCAATATAAAAATATTGCCTTTTTTAATGGTGCTGCCCTTTGTTGTGGGTGTCGCAGCCGGCAGTTACCCGGCATTCTTTCTTTCAAAATTTAATCCCGTAACGGTACTGAAAGGAAAGATAAATGCCGGCTTCAAAAAAAATATCCTGAGGAGTGGCCTGGTGGTATTTCAGTTTTTTATATCTATTGTTTTAATCATCGGCACCGTCATCATTTATAGACAGATCAATTTTATACGAAACACAAATCTCGGTTTTAATAAAGACCAGGTGATTATCATAAACAGCACTACTGCACTTGGCAACAACGTGGATGCCTTTAAAAATGAAATATTAAAATTGCCTGGTGTTAAAAGCGGCACCATCAGCGGTTACCTGCCGGTTACTTCCTCCCGTTCCGATAACAGCTATTCCAAAGAAGCAGTAATGAACCCTTCTAATGCTCTTTCCATGCAAAACTGGGTGATTGATTATGATTATCTCCAAACGATGGGGATAAACATGATTAAAGGAAGAAATTTTTCAAAAGAATTCGGTTCAGATTCTTCTGCATTTATTTTAAATGAAACTGCTGCAAAAGTTTTGGGTTATGATGACCCCATTGGAAAAAAAATATATACAAGTTTTCAAACAGCTGCTTCCACCGAACTACGGAGTTATACCATCATCGGCGTAGTAAAAGATTTTCATTTTGAATCATTGCGCCAGAATATTTTTCCGCTTGGGTTCAGGCTGGGCAACAGTACTGGTCTCATTTCATTTAAAATAAGTACCACTAATGTTCAGCCCCTCATACAACAGATAGAAAATAAATGGAAGGCGATGGCTTCCGGTATGCAATTTAGTTACCGGTTTATGGATGACGCATTTGATAATATGTATCGTGGAGAGCAACGTATAGGAAAAGTGGCATTATCATTTGCTGTTCTTGTTATACTTATTGCCTGTCTCGGATTATTTGGATTAGCCACCTACATGGCAGAACAACGTACTAAAGAGATTGGTGTACGCAAAGTTTTAGGCGCATCAGTTTCCAATATTATTACGATGCTGTCAAAGGACTTTACCAAACTCGTATTGATAGCTTCTGTCCTTGCCATCCCATTTGCATGGTGGGCAATGCACAAATGGCTGCAGGATTTTGCATACCGGATTGATATAGGATGGTGGGTATTTGTGACCGCAGGAGCACTTGCCTTGCTCATTGCTTTACTTACCGTGAGTTGGCAGGCAATAAAAGCTGCTATTGCTAACCCGGTT
>JAHEZE010000161.1 GCA_023251235.1 Sphingobacteriales bacterium
TAAGAAAAAACAAAAAAAGCCTTATTCTTTTTTTTACCAATTTAGTACTAAGCTTCATTGTTTCTGTATTGGCAATTACATTGACGTCGGAACGGCATGCAGGATTTTTGTTTATAGCTTTCATAGTTTCTTGTTGGTTATATTGTTATGAAATGCCTTTTATAGGAAGGATGAAATGGATTGTAAATAGTTGGCTGATCATTCAATTAGCAGGAGGTATTTTTTCGGTGGTAAAAGATATTCAGCATCCTTTTTCCAATTCGTATAAAATCGGTGAGCTATTAAAACAGGTTCCTGCAGATGAAAAAATAGTAACTGATTATTGGGGACTGAATACTATTTCCGTTTTTCTTGACAGACCGGCATATTGTATAGACATACAAAAAGAAGTTTCTTTTATTAAGTGGGATAATGATCTGCGGGAAATGATTGAAAAGAAATATCGTTATTATGATGGAATAGCCAATTATTTTCAAAAGGAAAAGATCAACAGTGTATATATGTTTTCCACTGGTTCGCTGGCAGATATTTCTCATATTGACCCTCAATTGTCAAAATCTTACGAAATAGTTTTGATTTATAAAGTAGAAGGTGCTATTGAAAAAAATGGTAATCTTTATTTATACAGGATAAGCGGTCAATAAACTTTTTGGTATCAAATGTCCTATTTTTCTCTTTTATGAATTTTTTGTAACCGGCGTTCTATTATTTTTTGATAATGTGACATCGCTGTTTCAGCGATAGCATCAAAAGAAAGATTGTTTTTAAAAAAATCAATGCATGCTTTACCTTCATGTAGTAATGGCTTACTCAACGCAATGTTTGCGGCTTCGGCAAATGAATTTTTATTACCCGGCTCCCATAATGCCCCTAATTTGCCTTCATCAGTCATCATCCTGAAGCTTGGAATATTCGTCACAATCGGCACACAGCCACATCGCAAAGCTTCGCTTAATGCATAGCCACTGCCTTCATAATGACTTCCTAAAACAAAATAATCAGAACTGTTGTAATAATTTTCTATTTCTTCATGCTGAATTTTTCCCAAAACATGAACTCTGCTTCTTAAAATATCAGAATTGATGATCTTTCTTTTCACATCATTAATGAGATCATCTTCGCGGAAGATCATATATAATGCCCCATCCTGGTTTTTATGAAATAGGATTTCAAAGCCATCAAGCACTGTTAATGGGTCTTTATTTTTATCCAGTCTTCCCACCCAAAGGAATACAGTCTGGCCATTTATGCCTGTTATTTTTTTTTCAGCAATTCTATCATTATAATCGAAACTTTTTTCGTTATCTCTTGTATCATAATTAAAAAAAGTAGAACCCTCCATCACCGGCATGATCTTTTGATGCAGCTTTTTGCTTTTGAACCATTGTTTGCCCTGTTCAACTGTAGTGAAAAAAAATCCATCTGCAACGCTATTAAGCCTGTCGTGAACAGATTTTTTTAACCCTTTTGGGTAAGGGCCACCGTGATGCTGAATTACAATAGCTGTTTTTTTGTTATGCAAAATCCTCAGCAGAAAATTTTGTAATGAAAGATTGAAATTGTGCAGATGAACAATATCAGGATTCAATGAAACGATTTTCTTTAAAAACTTAAATGAGAATTGCCATGATTTGATGTTTCCTTTGTAACTGTCTTTTAAGAAATGATATTGAACTCCGTTCATCTGAAAAGAAGATTCTTTGGAAAATCTTTTCAGGACTATTACTTCAGTACCTTTTCGCTGCAGAGCTTCTGCCCAGCCAACAGTAGTATAATGCTGCTGCAACTGCTGTTCTGCAGTTTCAAATTTCTCATCGTAGAAAAAACTCACATCAACAATTCTCATTTTTCTTGTTTAACGTTTATCCAGCAATTGCATGAATTTTTTAGCACTGTCTTCAATGGAAAATAGCATTACTCTTTCGTGACTTAGATCTGTTTTTTGCAACAAGTCAGCAGCTTTAGAGACCATTTCTTCTTTTGTTTTTACAATATGCCAGTTTTTTATGTCATGATTCATGGGCTTGACAAAGCTGATAACATGAGCACCGGCATACAAAGCTTCAAGACAAACTGTACTGAAGCCTTCGTACGATGAAGGGTGTAAAAGAATTTTGGATCCCTGCATTAGACGGAGAACTTCCGAATGCTGAACCACACCTAAAAGAGACAGGGCCTCACTAAGATTTAATTTTCTCACCAGTGCTTTTATATTCCCCTCATCTTCTCCTGATCCACAATGAATTGCTTTGATTGAAGGGAATTGTTCTTTCAATGCTGAAATCATTAATACAAACTGGTCAAAATTTTTCTGATAGGAAAATGAGCCAACGCCAATGACATCAATATCCCTTACAACTGATAATTCAGGAAACATTTTTTTATCAATCGCATTAGGAATTAAATGAGCCGGTTTTATTTTATGGGTCTTGTAAAATTCTTCAGCAACAAAATCGGAAATGGCTACGAGTTCATTGGGCCCTGGCCTGATGCATTTTACATATCTATTTGTCTTGCGGGCATCTTGTCCGCAGATCCAGCAATAATGGTTCAATTTATTTTGTTTTCCAAACCATTTTCCGATTAAAGCACATTCACCACACCAGAAACTAAAAATTCCGATCAGATTGTTCTGTTTCTTTATTTTTTTTAATTTTTTCCAAACGCTTCGCCAAAGCATCAACCGTTTCAGTTTTCTTTTATGCATTCCGCCAAACGCAACCACTTTTACATCGTTCCAGTTATATTCAACCTTTTCATAAGGATAAAGAAAGCTGAGTACAATAATATTAAGTTGTGGAAATTGATTCTTTAATTCTTTAACGAGTAATTGCTGTGAAGGTAACCATGCGGTTTCTGATTCAGTCCGTGGAAAAGCAGGACTTAATATGACCAGAGTTTGTTCAGACTTGTTCATCCAGTGAAAGAATTTGATTGCAAAACGATAAACTTTTTTTATCGTGAGTTATCAGAATAATTAATTTGCCAGATTCAGATAAACTTTGTAAATGTTTCAAAAGACATTCTTCTGAACTTTCATCCAATTCACTGAAAGGCTCATCAAGGATAATAAGATCAGCTTCTTTGTATAAAGCTCTTGCAATGGCTATGCGTTGCCGTTGCCCGCCACTGATATTTTTACCATTTTCCATGACCAGCTTGTTCATTCCATCCGGGTCGTTATTGATCAATTCATCAAGTCCGGATATGCGGATCACTTCATTTAATTTTTTTTCATCAGGAAGTTCATCGCTAAGCGTAATATTTTTTACGATCGTATCGTGAATAAGAAAATTCTGTTGCTTCACATAAGTAATGCCTGACCAATATTCCTGTAACTTGAAATTATCTGTAATTTCTCCATTAACTAAAATTTTTCCTGATTCAGGTTTTACAAAGCCCAATAATAAATTCATTAATGTAGTTTTACCTTTTCCGGATAAACCTGTTATACCTAAAAAATCTCCCAACCCAACAGTTAGATTCAAATTGTTCAGCAACCATTCATTCTTATACCGGAACGAAACATTTTTAAATTGAATGAGATCTATTTTTTTTTCTTCCTGATTTTTTACTTTTCCCCGTGCAAATTTTTGTAATTGCAACAGATCAGTTGCTGTATAAGCATAGGTGTGCATCTGGCCGTTCAGGTTCAGAATTTTTACAATGCCCGGAATAATTTTATATGCAGCGGCCATGAATGCCCCAATCGTTATC
>JAHEZE010000100.1 GCA_023251235.1 Sphingobacteriales bacterium
CATAAAAGAAAATCGTATCGAGCATTTCTACCAGCACAAATGGATTAGCGTAATTGAGATCCCATTGATAATTATGAAACACCGTCATCACCCATTTATTACATTCTTTTACATAAGTAAAATTTCCTGGCGCGGATTCAGGAAAAATATCCGGCATTGACTTGTCATATTCATCAGGAATGTTGCGGTCGTCAAAAAAATAAAAATAATCCTGGTACTGTTTATTTCCCTTTTTTGCTTCTATTGCCCATTGGTGATGATGAGAAGTATGATTAAGTACAATATCAATCATCAGGTACATATTCCGCTGCAGCATTTTTTGCTGTAGGTCTTTCAACTCCTCCAATGTGCCGAAACGCTGATCTGTTTTTCTGAAATCAGATACTGCATACCCACCATCACTTTCATTGGCAGGGCTTTCAAATACCGGCATCAGGTGTAAAAAATTTACTCCCAGTTTCTCAAAATAATCCAGCTTATAGGAAAGATCTTTTATGGAACCGCAAAAGCGATCCACATATAAACTCATGCCCGCAATTTGATTACTCAGGAACCAATGTTCCGGTTCCGTTTTCATTTTTTTAAAATCCAATTGTTTAAGCACATCCGCCCGGTGATTAAAAGCAGCAGTAATTGTTTCCAGCAGCCGGTCGAATGCTTCTTTGTTCGCAGGATGATAAGCATACACCTGGTTATAGAGATTGCTGAGTTCACCCAGGGAAGACTGGTATCGGTCTTTGAAAAGTTTTTCGAATGACTGATTTATTTTTTGCTCAGTTTGTGTCTTAGTCGCCATACCTATTTAAAAATATCGTTGCTTAAATGTTTAAATGCCTCCATAGCACCGAGATACTCACAGGTTCTGGCGCCGGCTTTATTGGCGTTCAAGATGATTCTGTTCCATGCTTCATTACTTAATGATTTAATTTCTTTTAATGATTTATCTGACAACTGGTATATAACAGCGCCAACAAAAGCATCGCCTGCACCGGTAGTGTCTACCTGGTTTATTTTAATACTCGGAATTATTTCTGTTTGCCCGTTAAGACCGAGCATCGTTCCATCTTTACCAATTGTAATTGCAAAAACAGCAGTTGTTCTGGTAAGAAAATCATTGGCTGCATCTTTCACCGTTGGCCTTCCGGTTAACATCATTGCCTCTTCATCACTCACTTTAAAGAAATGGCAATTGTCTAAAAAATTCCAGCTCTGGTCAATGAAGGATTGCTTATCATTCTGAAATAATAATTGTCTGTAGTTAGGATCAAAGCTGATAAATATTTCCTGTTGTAATGATTTTTGCAGCAGGCTCTGATATGCAATTTGCAAGGGTCCCGGTAAAAAACCTGTTGCCGAACCAAAATGAACAATTGAGAATTCATTAAGATCTATGGCATCTACTTCATCACGGTTTAATTGTCCGTCGGCACCGCGATTAAAATAAAAATCCCTTTCGCCATTTTCCATTAAGGATACAAAAGCAAATGTGGTAAAATAGTTTTCATCCTGCAGCATCCACTTTGTGCTTACGCCGAAAGAACGCATTACATCAATCAAATATTTTCCGAATGGATCATTACCCACTTTGGCAGCCAGTTCTACACCACCCCCTAATGCTGCGATAGCAGCCGCAACATTGGTAGGTGCGCCGCCGGGTTTTTTAATAAAATTTTCACCTTCAGATAATGGTTTGCCTTTATCGGTACAAATCATATCAATCAGTGCTTCTCCTATACAAAGTATTTTTTTCATAATTTAAAAAGTCATTTTATTATCTGGTTAAACTCTAACCGTTCACCATCCGGCCCTGTTATATTAAAATACTTGCATCCTTTTTCCCAGAAAGAAAGGAATACAGTTTTTTCTTCAAGAATATTGAATGAAGCTTTCTTTAGTTCTTCAAATGTTTTATCAATATCATCCACATCAAACGCTATGTGATCTATATGCCCGTTTTGCCTGTTTTTTATTTCTGCCAATTCACTTTCCGGCATCTGGTATAATTCAATTATCATTTCATTCAGCTTCATCATAGCGACAGATCCTTTTCCACCGTTGAATTCAAAGGTTGAAGACATAACATTTTTAAATCCCAGCTTTTCATAAAAAGATTCGGATCTTTTAATATCCGTAACCGGAATACCTATATGTTGAATATGGTTCAGCTTCAAATTCATTTTTTATAACTCAACTACCACCGCTTCATAAGCTTGTAACTGGCCATCTTTTAAAAGTGATATATAATTATCAATTAAAATTTTTGCTTGACTGATATCCAACCCGATATTGTACTTTGCCGTTTTGGATGTAAAATTCAGCAGTACAAGAAATTTTTTACCATTCAGTTCTCTTGTATAAGCATATACATCCGGGTTATCCTTATCCAGCATTATATATTTTCCATAAATCAATGCATCATTTTCTTTACGAAGCTTTACAATTTTTCTGAAATAATTCAGACAACTGTTTATATCCTTTTCTTCCGAGGCAACATTTACAGTGGTGTAATCAGAGTTAATTTTTATCCATGGATTTCCTGTTGTGAATCCTGCATTACCTGAGGCATCCCATTGGAAAGGAGTACGGCCGTTATCACGACAGGAAAATTTTATGTTTTCCATAAATTTTTTAATGTCCCCACCAATATCTTTTTGATGCTGGTATTCATTTAATGTTGGCATATCCCGGTAATCTTCTATTTTATCAAAACGGATATTGGTCATTCCTAATTCATCCCCATTGTAATAATAAGGTGTGCCACGCATAGTCATTAAAAATGTTGAGAGCATTTTAGAGGATACATCTCTGAATTCAGGGCTGTCATTTCCAAACCGGCTCACTAATCTTGCCTGATCATGATTGGCAAGATATATGGATAACCAACCTTTATCTGCAAAAGCGCTATCCCAACGGCTGAATACTTCTTTAAAATGTAAAAGGCTATACCCTTCCGGTTTAGCAATATCAACTCCTTCAAATGCATACGCCATGTTTAATTCCTTGCGATCTTCATCAACAAGGTTATGTGCATCTTCAAAAGAATTGCCTGCACCTTCTGCTACACTCATTGCATTGTACCGGCTGAAAACTTCCCGGTTCATTTCCTTCAGATAATCATGTATGGGAGGCACCATTGCATAATATTTAATAAAGTTTTTTTCAAACCCTGCAGGAAATGCAGGAAATGTAGTATCCTTTGCCACGAACTGGAATGCATCCATACGGAAACCATCAATGCCTTTATCCAGCCAGAATTTCATAATATCATATACTTCATTCCGCAGCTTTGGATTTTCCCAATTCAGATCCGGCTGTTTGCGGGAAAAATAATGTAGATAATAAGCATCCGTTAAAGAATCATATTTCCATGCATCGTGGTTTATATCAAATAAACTGTACCGGTATGCCGGTTTGCCCCGGTCTGCATTCCACCAATGATAATAATCCCGGTAAGGGCTTGTTCTGGAACTACGGCTTTGTTTAAACCACGCATGTTCATCGCTGCTGTGGTTAACGACAAGATCCATCACTAATTTAATCCCCCGGTCATGCATGCCTTTTAAAAGTGAATTGAAATCATCCATCGTGCCAAACTCTTTCATAATATTCCGGTAATCGCTGATGTCATATCCGTTGTCATCATTGGGAGAAGAATAAATGGGATTCAACCAGATGGCGTCTATCCCCAGGCTTTTTATATAATCCAATTCAGAAATGATGCCTTTCAAATCTCCAACGCCATCGCCATTACTATCTTTAAAGCTGCGGGGATATATTTGATATACCACAGCTTCTTTCCACCATTTACGGTTGGTATCACCATCCGTATTTGTTACTGATTTGTTTTTTGTATTGCAGGAAGCCAATGCTGATGCAAAAAATAAAATAACTGCTATGTTTTTAAAGTATTTCATTCGAGTGATTTTAATGGCCCGCTGAAAAATTTACTTCCATATCGGCAGGTGGTTTATCTGATTTAATTAAAAGAGTGAAGGTGGCTGCAATCAATAAAAACACACCGGCAAATAGAATAGCTTTTGAAGAGTCATTATTCAATACATGTTTCATTAAATATCCAAATGTGGTGGTTTGGACAAGCATCGGTATTACAATCATCATATTGATAATGCCCATGTAAACGCCATACCTTTCTTTTGGAATTTCTTTTACCACCATTAAATAAGGAATGCCCATCATGCTGGCCCAACCAATACCAAAGCCTGAAATAGCTATATACAGAAATACTTTGTTTGATATAAAAGGAAAAGCTATGAATCCGAGACCGGCTAATAGCAAACAAAAAAAGTGTACCCACTTGGGGCTGTATTTTTTTGCAAAACCAACCAGTGTGAAAGCTATAAGAAACGTAACTATATTATACCAACCGTTCACTGATCCTGCAAGGCTAACGGCTTTTTCATATAACTCTTTATTATCCGGAGTGGCATTATAAACAGAAAGTGCAATACTTTTTGAACTGTTTTGCCAATAACAAAACAATGCATACCACTGAAATAAATATACCAATGCCAACTGCCACATGATTTTTGGCATATCTTTTATGGCACTGAATACATCAGTAAAAGGGCTTAGTAGATTTAATGGTTTTGATTTAAGTTCTTTTAATTCTTCTTCAGTAGGCGGGATTTCAGGTGTTGTCCTCATACTCCACCATACTGAACCGACAGAACATACCGACCCTAACATGAAGGAGGCAAATACCCAATTAGGAATTTTACCTGTATGGCCAATTATTATAAGAGGGAAAAGAAACAATGAAAAATTCGCCAGTGTTTGGCCAAACCCTGTAAAAAAACTTTGTGCCTGGAAACCTGTTGCCTGCTGGCTTGAATCTAATTTGTCAGCAACAAAAGCCCGGTAAGGTTCCATGGCTGTATTATTGCCTGCATCTAATATCCATAACAATCCTGCTGCCATCCATAAACTTGAACTGAATGGAAACAAAAACAAAGCGATACTGCACATAATAGCGCCAATAAAAAAGAATGGTTTTCTTCTGCCAAATTTTGGATGCCATGTCTTATCACTTAATGCCCCAATAATGGGTTGTATAAGAAGACCGGTCATAGGGCCGGCAAGATTTAACCAAGGAATCTGGTCTGGCTTTGCTCCCAAAAAATCATAAATAGGGTTTACGGCGCTTTGCTGTAAGCCAAAGCTGTATTGAATGCCAAAAAATCCAACATTCATATTGATGATTTGCAGGAAACTTAATTTAGGCTTGATGAAGGGCATAGCATTTCGTTGGTTTGGGAAATAAAATCAAATTGAAAAATAGGACGAATAACTCTATAAACAGCAATTTTTAAGAGGATTTATCTGCAATCGTTTGCAGCTGATTTATTTTATTAAGCTTATCTATGTATGAATTACTTTTGCGGAACTTTCTGAAAAAGCAGAACACTTTTTTTTAATCAAATGATCAAAAAATTATCTCTTGCAGTTGTTATACTTTTAGTCATTGCCTTAACTGCCGTTTATGTTTTTATTCCATCCCGGTTAAAAGTAACCGAATCAACTGTAATCAAAGTAAGTATTAATGCAGCCAACAGAATTCTGCTTGATGAAAATAAGTGGCATCAATGGTGGCCGGGTACGGAAACGTTCACTTTTAACAACCAGAAATACCGGTTAAACAAAGTGATATTTAATGGAGTTGAACTTGAAATATTCTTTTCAAATGACAGCCTCACCAGCCAGATTCAATTAGTTCCGGTAAAAATTGATTCAACTGCTTTTGAATGGAGCGGAGAATTAAACAACAGCATTAATCCGGTAAAAAGATTTTTTCAATACCGGAAAGCTGTAACTGTAAAACAAAATATGAATGTGTTGCTGAGCAGCCTGAATAAATACCTCGGTAATGAAATAAATATTTATGGTTTTTCAGTGAAAGAAATAAAAGTAACTGATTCAGTTCTTATTTCTACCCATAAAACATTTGACCATTACCCCAATAATGAAGAGGTAGAAAAAGTAATTCAAAAACTCAGGAACTATATTAAAGTCAATAAAGGAAATGAAAAAAATTTCCCCATGCTGAATGTGTTGCAGCTGGACAGCAATGAGTATGAAGCCAGGGTAGCAATTTCTACAGATAAAAAATTGGCTGAAACAAAAGATTTTGAAATAAAAATGGTTTTCAAAGGAGGCAATATCCTTGAAACGGAGATTAAAGGTGGGCCGTATACGATACGAAAAGCTGTGAACCAGTTTGAAATTTATAAGAATGATTATCAAAAAACTTCTCCGGCTATACCTTATCAGCTATTGGTAACAGACAGAACAAAAGAAACCGATACTATGAAATGGATTACAAAATTATATTACCCGGTTTTCTGAATCACCGGAAATCAATTACTCTGAGGCTATCATTGTTTCTTGCGATGATATAGCAATCCTTTTTATTGATAATTATTTTCCTTGCATGCCTCATTTCACCTTTCAGGGCTAAGCCATTCAGGCTTTCGCAACTGAATTTTCCATTTCCCTTATTGATTAGTACGGTTCCATAATCAGCATCATATTCTCCCATCTGAATGTTATTGTGATAAAAATTTCCTGCTAAAAAGATATCCGGCTTGTCATCGCTATTTGCATTGACGACAACGGCATCTTTGTAAGGAGTAAGCTGTGCTTCCCATGGCAAAGCCTGCAAACTGAAATTCCAGTTGCCATTGTTAATTAAAACAGCATTGGAAAAATAGTTTGCAGTTAACAAATCAGCTGACTTAAGTTTTTCATTGCCAAAAATATCTTTAAGATCAGCTTTTGCAAAATCATCAGCATATAAAAATTTCTTTTTTAATACCGGTAGTTGCTTCTGTAATTCATCTTTATTGGCAAATGGGATTTCCTTATGCTGGAGATAATAGGTAAGTACCTGTTCCTTTTTATCATTATCATCAAAGTCGTTGAAATAAAGTCTTACGGGCTCTTGCTCCGATGCTTTGAAGCGGTTATTCAAACCAAGATTGCCGGCTATCAGATCAAGGTCTCCGTCACCATCCACATCAACAGGTAAGGTAAAATTCCACCAGCCTTTTTTAACTGTCAGGTATTTCTTTTCAAATTTTCCCTTATCATTATTAAATGCTACAATGCCATCCCACTCAAGAGAAAGTATTAAATCTTTATCTCCATCATTATCCAGGTCGGCCCAGGCAGCCTGTTTTACAAAACCCACTTTTGATAATTCTTTGCTGTATTGATCAGTTACATCACTAAATTTTCCTGTGCCATCATTTTTTAATAAATAAGATCGTGGAATGGTGCCATATTCCCAGGGAACAGCTCTGCCACCGATAAAGAGGTCAACAAATCCATCGCCGGTAAAATCATAAGGAACGATACAGGAAGCAGTCAGCATTAAACTTTTATCAAATGCATCATTCAGTCTTGAAAGACTTCCTTTTCCGTCATTCAGGTAAACTCTCGATAATAAAAATTTACTGTTCCCGTAATATTCATTACCCCCGCTGGCTACAACCAAATCAGGATGTTTATCATTATTCACATCCGCCCAGCAGGCATCCACATCTTCATAAGTACTGTCATTGTCCAATGCCGGTTGTTTAGATTGAATAAATTTTCCATTTGCCTGCTGAAAAAATAAAACCGGTCTTTTAAATTTTGAAGAACCCACAAAAACATCTTCCAACCCATCGCCATTAGCATCACCGACAGCAAGTGCCGGCCCTTCTCTTGACACCATAAAAGGAATCAACGGCTCACGGTCAAATTCATTAAAAGGATTTTCCTCATGTTTAAATAATAAACCTGTTGTTTCAGTAATGTCTGTTGCAGGCCTTGTTGTATTCTTTATATGCTGGGCAAGAATAGAATAATTAAATGCCGGTAAGCCAGTTTTATAACTTATAGTCATGATAGAATCAGGCTTCCATTGCAGTTTTTCAAAATTATTATCAGGCCAGATAAGAATTATGGAATCCACTTTTGTTTTATCCAACCCGATATGCAATGGTACTTCCATGCTTCCCTGGAAACCTCTTACAGGAAATTTTTCATAAGTCCTAATCTCGTTCCCGGCAAATACAATTGCTTTTGCACCGATAGCATTCACATTTCCCTTCGATCCTTTTAGTTTTAGTTCCAGATATGATTTTTTGATGGCTCCTTCATTCGAAAGGTTTTTATAGATCAATGCCGGTTCATCAATATTATTAACCACTATATCGAGGTCGCCGTCATTATCAAAATCAGCATAGGCAGACCCATTGGAGTATGTCTTCTTATTATTCTTAATCAGTAAAGCCATATCATCAAACTTTGCATCCTTTTTATTCAGATAAAATTTATTGGCCAGTTTTATCTGGGGAAATTTTTCAATCAGGCTCATATCTTTTTCATCCAACCGGTTTGTTCTAATCTTTTCCTGCACTTCATCATTGCTGGCATAATTCACATAATCCATATCGTTTAACCGCTTGGGAATTCCATTGCTGATGAACAGATCCTTCCATCCATCATTGTCAAAATCTGTCCATAACGCTGCCCAGCTCCAGTCGGTTGCAAATACACCACTGTACATCCCGATCTCACTGAACAAATTATTTCTGCGATTTAACTGCAAAGTGTTCCTCGCAAACTGCGGATGATAGCCATAGCTTATTTTAAAATGAAAAAGATTGTATTCATCTTCTCCCAATGACCGTTTAAGAATGTAAGGATCTTCCGGCAGCATATCCATTGAAATGATTTCGGGGTAAGCATCATTATTAATATCAGCAATATCCGTTCCCATGCTGAACTGGCTGGTATGCATGATAGCATCCTGCAATGTTTCTTTAAATGTTCCGTTCTTTTGATTGATGTAGAGATAATCATTCTCATGAAAATCATTCCCAATATACATATCAGGATAACCATCTAAGTTGATGTCCGCTACAGAAAGCCCTAATCCATAACCAATAATAGATGCATTGATGCCGGATGATTTTGTAACATTGGTAAATTTTCCATTATCATTTTTGTACAGATAATCACCAGCCAGCGAATCAAAAGTATTGTTGTAAGAAGAACGTTCATTAAAAGTGCCATTGAAACGCAGTGAATGATTCATCAGAAACATATCAAGGTCGCCATCGAGATCATAATCAAAAAATGCAGCCTGTGTACTGAACCCTGAAAAAGCAAGTCCCATTTGCGGTGCATCATCTTCATAATAGGGCACACCGTTCTTATCAATGCCTTTACAGATCAGAAATTGATTTTTACTTTTCAGAATTTCATAATTACCCACCCGGCAAACATAAAGATCAAGCAGGCCATCATTATTAATGTCCACCACTGAAATACCCGTACTCCATCCGCCATCCTGTGGAATTTTTGCCGCCACGGTTACATCTTTAAACTTCAGATTCCCTTCATTCAGAAAAAGTTTATTTTGCCCCTGGTTACAGGAAAAGAAGATATCCATCAAACCATCATTATTAAAATCTCCCACTCCCACACCGGCGCCATTATAAAAATACATGTACTTAAACATGTTGAACTGTGCAGTGGCTGTGAGCTTGTTTGAAAAATCAATTCCTGTTTGCTTGCTTTCCATTACTTCAAACATGGCAGGTTGTTCTTCTTTTTTGCTGTTACAGGAAAAAATAAAAAACAACCATATGAAAGTTGCAGGAATAAAAAATCTGTGCCAAACCCTGGTACTACTATTAAGCTTATGTTGCAACGCTCCGTTCATCGTTCTTTAATTCTTATCATCATTTTTATATCTACCTCTTCAACTTTACCTGTGTCATCATCTTCAATTATTCATTCACAAGTTTGCTTAGTTCTCCGACAAGCCGGGTTTGTGCACGGGCAAGCCCCTTTAGGGGGTTTAGCTTGTACATCACCGGGATATCATTATTTCTTAAAAATAAAATACGATTCTCTTTTTTACCCGGCAACCAGGCAATATCTCTTACCATACCTGTTACAGTTATTCCAGATTCAGCAGGCGGCATTTCAACAAATGACCTCTTCCCTCTATTAATAAGAACATTGCCATAACTGGCATCCAGCCTTCCGAATTGCGGCAGGCATTCTGTTATGTTACCCCCAAAAATAAGATCCATTCTTCCGTCATTATTTATATCCCTGCATAAAATGGAATTTACACTGGAGAGTTGCGCCACAGTTGGTAAAAGTTGAATGGTGAATTTTCCATTGCCTTCATTCCAGGCGATAATGCTGCTACTGTAATTAAATAGTTTGACGGTGGCAGACTTTATTAATTCAGGCTTAAAAAGAGTTTCAATAGTTTTAGTAGCAAAGGCATGATGCCTCAGGTTATCTTTTTTTAATGCAGGCATCGCATCAGTAAATTCCTTTTTCAGGAAAACTGTTACATCTTTTCCATCCACTGTTCTGGAAAATACCTTGTCCGGCAAACCGTTCATATCAAAATCATTGATCCATAGTTTGACAGGATGCTGTTCATCGGGATGTAAATAAAAATTGTCCCCCAGATTTCCCAATACAAGATCATTGTCGCCATCGCCGTCAAGGTCTGCCGCTTTTACAGATTGCCACCAGCCAAAGAGATTATTCATATTCGTTGTTAGCTCTGTAAATTTTTTGTTGCTGTAGGAGAAAATCCTGGGAGTCATCCATTCCCCAACGATAATCAATTCTTTTTGCTTATCCCCTGCAACGTCGGCCCATACAGCGTTAGTGACCATTCCAATATTACTAATTGCCGGGTTCAGTTCTTTTGTTATATCTTTAAAATGTCCTTTACCATCATTTTCATAAATATAGCTCTGTGGATTTTTACCATAATTAAAAGACAGACTCCTTCCACCCACAAAAAGATCCAGGTCACCGTCGTTATCAAAATCTTCAGCAATGGCAACAGAAATATTTGAATTGTTGGAAGGAAAAGCAGTGGTATCTTTCTTAAAATTTCCTTTGCCGTCATTTCTATAAAGGCGGTGTTCTAAAAACCTGTTGTGTGGTGGTTGATTATTTCCTCCTGCTCCTACAAACAGATCTTCATCTCCGTCTTTATCACAATCAAAAAATAAAACGGCTACATCTTCAAAATCCTTGTCGTTTTCAAAGTTTTTTCCATTGCTTTTTACAAATCCATTCCCTTTTTGAAAATACAATTGCCCTGCCTGACCTTTTGCTCCCCCTATAAAAATATCTGCCAAACCATCTTTATTTATATCAGAAATGGCTGACTTAGGGCCCTCTCTTGAGAGCATCACCGGAATATTTCTCTCCAGGTAATAATCCACAAAATCATCTTCCTTATGTTTATCAAATACTGAATCTATCTTTTCAAATAAGGGGATTGGTTTTTCAACATGCTCTTCCATCATTGCACCATTAACCGGTTGTTGAATAGTATGAACCTTATTTATTTCCGGATGAATAATTTTTGTAAAAGTCTGGTTGGGCCAAACAATGATCATTGAATCAACTGTTTTATTTCCCAGCCCGGCAATAATTTTATAATCAACACTTGACTGGAAGCCACGACTGGGTATCAGTTCACGGCTGATGATCTCATTCCCGCAATAAATTTTTATTGAGCTGCCAATAGCATATGTATTCGATCCCTTCC
>JAHEZE010000162.1 GCA_023251235.1 Sphingobacteriales bacterium
ATTTTTACATCAGATAAACCATTTGAAATCGGTAAGGCACAAATTTTTTCTGAAGGAACCGATGTAAGCATTTTTGCCTGCGGCCATTTAGTATGGAATGCTATTCAGGCAGGAGTTATTTTACAGGAAAAAGGTATCAGTGTTGAGGTAATAAATATTCATACCATCAAACCACTTGATGAAAATGCAGTAATCAATTCACTTTGTAAAACAAAATGTGCTGTAACTGCTGAAGAGCATAATATCATTGGTGGATTGGGAGATGCAATTGCCCAGTGTGCTGCAAAAAATATTCCTGTGCCAATTGAATACGTTGGCACAAAAGATACTTTTGGCGAAAGTGGTACGCCGGCACAGTTGATGAAAAAATACGGGTTGGATGTCCCTGATATAGTTGCCGCCGCAGAGAAAGTGATATCAAGAAAATAATTTGTTTTTTACTCTTTATAAAACCGTTGTTTCAAAAGCAACGGTTTTGTTTTTGAGCAATAGAATTACCGAACGATGAACGGATTGCGACGCAAGGGACGATGCTATGAAAATCCCAGGTTGGTATAACCCAATAAAAAAATCTACTTTTATACTGTTGAGCTGGTTAAACTCATCCGTATTCCAATATTCTAAACCTGATTAAAGACCGAACCAATGGCCCTGACAACAACAAGCGATGCTGAATTGCTGGTACAGTTCCGTAACCCTATTACGAAGGAAAAAGCATTCACCGTTATAATTAAAAAATACCAGGAAAAACTTTACTGGCATTTACGCCGTATGGTGGTAGAACATGAAGATGCAAATGATGTACTGCAAAACGTATTTATCCGGGTTTGGAATGGCCTCGAAAATTTCAGGGAAGACAGTCAGCTTTATACATGGCTTTACCGGGTAGCGACTAATGAATGTCTCACTTTTTTAGAGCAACAAAAGAAAAGAACAGCCATTTCCCTGAGCGATGTGGAAACGGGGCTTGAAAATAAAATAAAAGCCGACCAGCATTTTGACGGCAATAAACTGGAATGGAAATTGCAATTGGGCATTCAGCAACTTCCTGAAAAACAAAGAATTGTATTTCAGTTGAGGTATTATGATGAAATGCCTTATGAGGAAATGAGCAGGGTGCTGGAAACCAGCGAAGGGGCTTTAAAAGCCAGCTACCACCATGCGGTCAAAAAAATTGAAGAATACATTAAGAATCATTAAACTTACAACCTGGGAATTTGTCTCAGATTTGGTAAAATGACAAACAGAAATACCATATTGAATGAATTAGTGGGTTTAGGAAGTACACTAGCCAACAACAATCCTCAAAATTTATATGAAATTCCTGGTGGTTATTTTGAAGGGCTGGCTAATCAAATCATGAACCGGATTAAAGCTTTGGAGATTGCAGATTCTTCTGAAGAGATAAAAATTTTATCTTCTGTTTTAAGCAAGGCTTCAAATGCAAATGTTTATTCTGTTCCATCGGGATACTTTGAAGACTTAGAAAATAAACTGATGCAAGGTGTCCGTGAGCATGCCGATTATCAAACCAGCAAAGAAGAGTTGATGTCAATTTCTCCTTTACTTGGCAGCATCAGCAAAAAATCTCCTTATACAATACCGGATAGCTATTTTGAAAATTTTGGCAGCAAGACAAAAGAAAAATCAGAAACAAAAGTAATTGCAATAGCATCCCATAAATGGTACCGTTATGCCGCAGCTGCAGTTATAGTTGGAATTATTACAATAGGTGGATGGCAGTTCATCGGTAAGAAACAAATAGACCCCGTAAAAAATCCTGACGGTTGGGTGGCTAAGAATATAAAAAAAATAAGTACTGATGAAGTAAATAATGTAATCAATCTTGATAATAATGAACACTTACTGAATAACAGCTCTGTTGCCAGCAATGATGCTAATGCACAGGAGATAAAAGATCTTATGAAAGATATTCCCGAAAAAGAAATTGATAATTTTTTAAAAGACACCGATAAACTTGAAGATACTGATGAAGCAACTTTATTGAATTAATTTTCTTAAAATGAAAAAGGTATTTTACATATTATTTTTCCTTTCAGTTTCAACCACTACTATTTTTGCCCAGAACGATGGAAACGATCAGAATGACAGAATCAGGGAAAAAATGAAAGAGTTCATTCAAAAGCGTCTCCGCTTATCGAATGCTGAAACTGAAAAATTCAGTCCCGTTTTTATCCGTTATTTTAATGAATGGCGACAAACCCTCAGAAACAAAGAAAGTGTTCCAAAGCTGGATTTACAACAAAGAGTTGTTGAATTACGAATCCGTTACCGTAATGAATTCAGAGAAATAGTAGGTGAAAGAAAGAGTAACCAGGTATATGAGAATCAGGAAATATTTATTGATGGTCTTCGAAAAAACATGCAGGCAGAAAGGATTAAAAATAAAGAAGACAGAACTAACCGAAGATTCAGGTCAATGATAGAATAAGTAACAACTTACATTCCATACTTATAAACAGGCATTTTTATATCATGGTAAAACAAAAAAGTCCAGTTTTCTTTTTCTCCTGTCGTCAACCAGTTTCGTCTTAATTCCATCGCTTTTTTCCCGTCAAAATCATATTTAGCAATAAACCTGTGTTTCATTTGTTGTAATTGGGGAGCATCATCTCCGCCAAAAAAAATTGTTTCTTCTTTTTCTTTAACCCAAAAAACCTGGTGGAATGGAGAATGTGCGCCGGTAATTTTATAATAAATGTAATTATCAATAACTCCTTCGTCGTCTTTCAGCAAAACAACCTTTGGCGAATTCTTTAAAGCATCCAATTCATCCGTAATAAAAGAAGGAAACCCCTTTTCAAAAGCAAAATTTAATTCTTTCTCCTGTATAAAATATAGAGCATTGGGAAAACTGAGGTCGCTATGATCAACTCCCCTTGTAATTCCCCCTGCATGATCTTTGTGTAAATGAGTAAGCAATACTTTGGTAATATCTGTTGGATTGATACCGGCTTCTGAAAGATTTTTATGAATCTGTAATTTTCCGTCAATCCCGAATCCCAGTCCGGTATCCAAAAGCAAAATATCATTTGATGTAATAATAACAAAGGGTTGAATCTCCACCAGCAGGCTTCCAACAGGACGTGATTGCAGCTCATGTTCATTCCCGTTAAAAGGAATAAAATGCTTTGTTTTATCAACGGTGAAAGTGCCTTCGCTAAGTGGAATTATTTTCATGCCCCATTCCCTTTAGGGGAGTTGATTTAGTGATTAATAATATTTACAAGTATAATTACAAATGTAGGGTTATAAGCCTACCCTTCGGTTCCCGATAGCTATCGGGATAGGTGGATCTTACCTCAGCACCATCTGCCTGTCTGCATCTAATTTAATTAAAATAAAAAGCAGTGTAGTAAAAGTAAGTAATGAAGAACCTCCATAGCTCAAAAACGGTAGTGTAATGCCTGGTGATGGAGCAAGACCAATTGTCATACATATATTTAATGCCACGTGGATAAATAATATACCGGCAACACAATATGCATAGACCCTGCTAAAGACACTTCGCTGTCGCTCTGCCAGAAAAACTATTCGCAACATCAATCCAAAATAGAGGATCATTAATAACGTACTACCCCAGAAACCAAAATTTTCACCCACAGAAGAAA
>JAHEZE010000026.1:0-2895 GCA_023251235.1 Sphingobacteriales bacterium
ATTGATAATATCAATAACCTCTCCTTCTTCATTGGAGTATACCACAAGAACAATATCACCAACCTGGAATTTCATGCCCCGTCCCCAAAAAGGGGTATTTAGTTAAAAAATGCTGAACAAAGTTACAGAACCTGCCTGACGGCAGGCAGGCCCTGAAAAATGCGACCCACCTATGCTGAAGCGTCGGTGGGCTGACGCAACAGTTGATGATAAGAATTTCTGTAGCAGGCTATACAATCATTTTTTTGATGCGAGTTTACTTTTTTTATACCCATAAAGGAAATAGAAAATTAAACCTATTGCCAGCCAGCTTAAAAACCAGGCCCAGTTGCTTTTGGTCATTCCTGTTAGCAGATACATACAGGTAATGAGGCCCATTAGTGGTATAAGAGAATATTTTTTTATAAAAGCAAAAACACTGATCATGATGGCACTCAACCAGAATATTATCAGGGTAATATTCGGAGTGGCCGCATCCATAAAGCTGATTTTTCCGGATACATAATCTTTGTTGCTGCTGAAATCAAAATTAAAAAGATCAGAAACATAGGTTTTTGACAGATACATGGCAGTACCAAATGCGGCTATCACAATCAGGGGAAAAACATATTGCCCATTGATATAGGGGATATGAAAACGCCCCTGTTCTTTTTCTCTCCTGGGAATTAATAATACTCCACCACAAACAAGTACGAAAGCAAACAAAGTAGCAATGCTTGTAAAATCGAGAACAAAAGTTTTATCAGTAAATAAAATCGGAATCCCAACTACCAGCCCGGTTACAATAGTGGCGAAAGAAGGAGTTTTGAATTTGGGATGAATTTTCTGAAACACCGGTGGTAATAAACCATCACGACTCATGCTCATCCAGATGCGGGGCTGCCCCATTTGAAAAACAAGTAGCACACTTGTCATTGCAATAACCGCAGCAATAGCAACAAAAAACTGCATCCATCCTACATTCAGATTTTGTTTTTCGAAAATAAAAGCAAGAGGATCTCCTACTCCATCAAAGTTTCTATAATTAACAGCACCTGTTAAAACCAAGGTTAATAAAATGTAAACTACCGTGCAAATGACTAATGACAGAATCATTCCTCTGGGAAGGTCTCGTTGTGGATTTTTACTTTCTTCCGCCAACACACTCACAGCATCAAAACCAATATAGGCAAAAAATACTCCGCTTACAGCTGCCATCACTCCACCAAAACCATTGGGCATAAAAGATTTTACTCCCGCATCATTTGCAGGATGCCAGTTAAAAGTAAGTCCGTGTGAAAAAACTATATATCCTCCTACTAATATTACTAATGTAACTACAATCATTTTCAGCATCACCATTACGTTGCTGAAGTTGCGGCTTTCTCTTATTCCACGAAAAACCAGGTAAGTAATAAGCAGGTTGATGATGAGTGCAGGTACATCGAAAATCATTCTCAGACCTCCTATCATTGGTGCATTGTTCCATGTATCCAGTACTTCTTTATTTGTGCTACCATCATTTAAAGCATGTTTTACTTCCATATAACTGGTGCATAAATATTGAGGAAGATGAATGTTACATTTTTCCAGGAAGGAAGTAAAATAATCGCTCCAGCTATAAGCCACATAAATATTACCAATGGAATATTCCATTATTAATGCCCATCCGATAATCCAGGCAAATAATTCACCAAAGGATGCATAGGCATAGGTATAAGCGCTGCCAGCTACAGGGATGCGGCTGGCAAACTCAGAATAACAAAATGCAGTAAATGCACAGGCAATAGCAGTAATGACAAATAATATAACAACGCCAGGCCCACCATGAAATACCGCACCACCGAGGCTGCTGAAACTACCTGCTCCAAGAATTGCAGCTATACCAAAGAATGTAAGATCACGAACTGTAAGAACCCGGTGTAAAGTATGTTTATGGGCATCAGTTATGCCTTTTTCCGATTCTTCTAATATATGGGATATAGATTTTGTTCTGAACAATGAATTTGCCATCCGTGTTGGTTTTAATTGTTCAAAATAGGAAAAAAAAGCAAGCTGGTAATAAAGATTTTATTCTTAATACTCCCGCTGTATAAGAAAATGAGCAAGTTCTTTGAGTGGTTCTTTTCTTACAGAAAGGACAGCTATATCATCAAGGTGCAGTAAAGCTTCATCCAGAAATTTATTTTTTAACCGGAGTGCCCATTCATCTGCTTTGCAACTTTTGTAAACAGAAAGAACTTTTTCCACTTTATCCGATGGATTTTCCCTATTGATTTTTTCCAATTCTTTTTTATGAGGAGCCGATTCATTAGCATGAATAAGTAAAAAAGTTTTTTTGTTGGCAATAATATCTCCACCTACCTGCTTGCCAAATTTTTCAGGATTTCCAAATGCATCCAGATAATCATCCTGTACCTGGAAGGCCATTCCTAATTTCTTTCCAAACTCGTACAGCAAATTCTGGTTTCTTGCTCCTGCTCCGCCCAGGATGGCACCTATCTGAAGACTGGCTGCTAAAGCAACGGATGTTTTAAGCTCAATCATTTTAAGGTATTCTGCTAAACTTACCGTTTCCTTTTTTTCAAAATCCATATCCAGCTGCTGCCCTTCACATACCTCGATAGCTGTTCTGTTAAAAAGAGTCAATACTTTATGCAGGAAAGAAGTGTCAATCATATTCAGGTATTCATATGCTTTAACCAGCATCACATCCCCGGCAAGCAAGGCGGTACTTTCACCAAATTTTGAATGAATAGTTTGCATACCTCTGCGTAAAGGTGCTTTATCCATGATATCATCATGTATCAGGGTGAAATTGTGAAAAAGTTCAATGGCAGTCGCCGTATGCCATGTATCGGGATTCATCTCATCAAAAAGTTCATTACCCATTAAACATAAAACAGGACGAATTCT
>JAHEZE010000026.1:2995-22462 GCA_023251235.1 Sphingobacteriales bacterium
TCTTTCCTTTTCACTGCAATGTTTGCATTTATCTTCCATTTTTTTCTCAGGCTTGATATCATCAGACAAAACCTGGTTTAATATACGGTGAACCAATACATCGGGATATCGCCGGATAGGTGAAGTAAAATGACAGTAATGATCAAACCCTAAACCATAATGCCCGACATTTTCAATCGTGTATTTTGCTTTTGCCATTGTCCTGATTCCTAACTGCTCCAATACATGTTGTTCAGGTTTACCCTTAACCTCAGTTAACATCTGGTTGAAAGAAGCAGCAATAGCGTCGGGAGAAGAAATATCGAATGTATGACCAAATTTTTTTGCAAATTCAACAAAAGGTATCAGCTTTTCTTTATCAGGAAAATCATGAACACGGTATGGAAACGGAATTGGATTCTTATTGATCTTTATTTTACCAAGATTTTCTGCCACAGTACGGTTGGCAAGTAACATAAATTCTTCTATCAGCTGATGAGCTTCTTTACTTTCTTTAATCATGATGCCAATTGGCTTTCTATTTTCATCCAGCTTAAACTTTACTTCCTGGGATGAAAAACTGATGGCGCCATTAGCAAATCTTTTCTTTCTCATTTTTTGTGCCAGATCATTCAGTATAATAATCTCATCCCTGTATAATCCCGTTTTTGATTCTATGATTTCCTGCACTTCTTCATAAGTAAACCGGTGATTGGAATGAATAATAGTTTTACCCATCCAGCATTGTTTTATTTCTCCTTTAGGTGTAATCTGAAATATTGCAGAGAATGTAAGCTTATCTTCGTTCGGTCGAAGTGAACAAAGAATATTAGAAATATGTTCCGGCAGCATCGGGTTTACCCGATCAGGCAAATACACCGAGGTGGCTTTTGCATAGGCAGCTTTATCAAGAGCTGAATCGGGTTCTATGTAATGGCTTACATCAGCAATATGAATTCCGATTTCATAATTTCCATTTTTAAATACTTTAAATGAAAGCGCATCATCAAAATCCTTTGCATCAACAGGGTCTATTGTAAACGTCAGGGTTTCTCTTACATCTTTACGCTTTTTTATTTCTTTCAATGAAATTACATCGGGTATTCTTGCAGCATCTTCCAAAACATCTTCAGAAAATTGCAGCGGGAATCCATATTGCAATAAAATTTCTTTCATCGCAATTTCATTTTCCTCTTCATGTTCTAATACTGATACTACTTCGCCAACAGGGCGTTTATTTTCATTTCCCCATTCAATGACTTTTACTACTACCCTATCTTTATCAACCGCTCCGTTAATGTTGGAAGGAGGTATGAAAATATCCGTCATTGGTTTATCACTTTCCGAAATAAAAAATGCAAACCCCCGTCCGCCCCCGTCTTCCGGGCGGCCTTTATTCATTTGCAGCTTACCGATAAACTCAGATTGTTTTCTGCTTATGACTTCAGTAATTACTCCTTTCTGTCTTTTCCCCTTGGCTTCTTTCAGTCTTACTCTTACTTTATCGCCATGTAATGCGCCATTAAAATTCTCGGGCCGAATGAGAATATCCACCGGTAAATTTTCAACTTTCACAAACCCGGTACCTGAGCGGCTGATATCAAGCACACCCTTAAGCGTATTTTCCTGTATATGCTTAAGTTTATTTTTAAACTTTTCTTTTTTAATTTTTTTTGAATTTTTTCTTCCCATTATTTTTTTATTCTGGTAAATTAAAATTGTTAATGAATCCGGTTACAATATCAAGAAACTTTTCTCCTTCGTTGAACAAAAACTGATGCTCGATTGGTATTACATATAATGGAATGTCTTTTATCTCCTGTCCGAATTTGACCAGGCGCATGGCATCTTTTTCTGTAGTAAGTATAATCTTTTGTTTAGCTTCCATGGCTTCAAATTTCTTTTTGATTTCCTTCCAGTCATCGATAGTAAAAATATGATGGTCCGGGAAATGCATCATATAATAGGTTCTTGTATTGTCGTGCAGCAGTTCTTTCAATGGCCGGGGATTAGCAATACCAGTAACCAATAAAACCTCCATGTGTGAAGACAATTTCATTTTTTCTTCCTGGCGAAGGATATGATAAGGATGAGAATAACGGTTGGCCGTAAAAAAAATATGCTGATTTTCCACCGGCCTTATCTCTTCTGTTATTTCTTTCTTTTGTTCCTGCGTCATACCAGAATCACATTTTGTTACTAATATAATCTGGGCTCTTTTATAACTCGCTTTCAGATCACGAAGATCACCGGTTGGCAAAAAAAAGTCGCGGGTAAAAAGATTCTTGTAATCCGTGAGGAGAATATTCAATCCGGCTTTTACTGCCCTGTGTTGAAAAGCATCGTCAAGAATTATACATTGTGTACCGGGCTTATCATGTAATAATTGAGGAATAGCAACCATTCTTTCTTCTCCCACTGCTACCGGCACATCCGGAAACTTTAAATGAAATTGCATTGGCTCGTCACCAATTTGAAGAGCAGATGATCTTTCATCGGCAAGTGCATAACCTTTCGTTTTCCTTTTGTACCCACGGCTGAGTGTAGCGATCCTGAAATTGTCTTTTAAATTCTTTACTAAATATTCAACCATTGGCGATTTTCCTGTGCCACCAACAGAAAGATTGCCCACGCATATTAAAGGAAGGCCAAATGTGGTGGACTCGAATATGTTCTTATCATATAATTTATTCCGGATTAAAATAATAAGCCAATAAACAATTGCCAAAGGGAATAAAAGAATCCGGAATGATTTCAGGAAAAAATTAGAATGCATATACAGTGGTCGGCGTTACACAAAGGTCTAAAGGTACGTCAAATTCGCTGCGGTCATCAATTTCATCAACAGGTTCAAAATAACTGAACCCTATTTTCAGACAATCTTTCCTGCACCCCTTTAAATACCGGTCATAAAATCCTTTACCATAACCAACACGGAACCCTTTTTTATCAAAAGAAAGTAAAGGAATAAAAATCATATCCATTGCAGAACTATTCACTGCGTCTCCATGCTGAGGTTCATAAATGTTGTATTCATTTTTACTGAACCTTGTATCATCATCAGTTTGTACTGCCTGCATTTGTAATGATGAAAAATCGGTTTTAGGATAACAAAGAATCAAATTCAGATTCTGAAATTCTATAAAATCAGAAAACAAATGAGTGTTGGGTTCATGATTTTGTTCCATCGGCCAATACGACATTAAAAAAGTGATAAAGGGGAGTTCAACTTTCTGCAACTGGATCAGCAATAAATCATCCAGCTTAACTCTTTCCTGAATTGAAAGAGCTAATCTTTTTTCATTAAATAATTTCCTTGCCCCGGATTTCAGCATGCCATTAAGATAAGAACTAATGGTGAATGGTCAATAGTGAATGGGCAAAAGATTAAAGCTTTCCAACATACAGATACATTTATTCACTATTCACACTCCCGGCTTTCAATAAAAATGGAAAAAACAGTTGTACCGTAGTTACGTTCGGTGGTATAGTAAGGAGTCTTTTTATAATCATTCCCTGGAGTATGTTCCAGTACAAACCAACCCTTTTTATTCAGTAATTGTTTTTCAAATATCAGCTTTGGAATGTCATCAATATTACCCAGTGCATAAGGCGGTCCGGCAAAAATGAAATCAAATTTATCAGAGCATTGATCAAGAAACTTAAATACATCCATCTTACTAACATTAAAATTTTTCAGCTTCAGTTCCTGTGCTGTTTTTTTGATGAACTCATACATCTTACTATCTTTCTCAACAATTGTAAGATCATTTGCCCCGCGGCTGGCTAATTCATAACTGATATTGCCTGTGCCACCAAAAAGATCAAGTGTTTTCAACTCCTCAATATCAAGATTATTTTCAATGATATTGAAAAGTCCTTCTTTGGCAATATCTGTGGTAGGCCTGGTATGCGGCATGTTTGCCGGTGGGTTGATGCGCCGTCTTCCCAGTTCTCCACCTATTATACGCATTGGGCCAGTTTAGAAATGGTTGTAAAATAATGGGCCGGATAGTCAATGAAAACTTTATCCACTTTGATGCTATCGGGCAATGTTTCAAATTCCAGTTCTATAAAATACTGAAACAATTCCCTGTAAATAGCCGAATCCTTTTCAATAAGAGCTGATAAAACTATTTTAACTTTTTGCTGTGATAGTGTGAATTGCTGACAAATTTTTAACAGATAATACAAAACATCTTCGGGAACCGTGTAAGGAAAAGTTTGTGTCAATTGAAGTCTTCCTTCTTTGAATACAATAACTGAATAACAATCTGTTTTAAAATCAACATTAATTATATCCCCGGAATTGAGGGATTGATTTTTTAATAGCACTGAATTCAGATGCCAGAATTTTCCCGAAGGGAGCCTTCTGTTTAATGAATCGTGAAGTTGTGCAGAAACTTTGTACACAACATACATTCGCTTTTCAGGTAAATGTTCTGAGATGACAACCAGGTTATCACCGCCTCCATACAATGCATCAAGATGAAGTTTTGCATCATCATATTTGTAATAAGAAACCGGGATCATCTGTACTTCAGGCACATCATAGGCCACAATTGAATAATAAAATTGACCTTTCAGTTCCGGATGCTGATCAAAAAGGTTATTGATATTGTCCTGTTCGGTATCCATCGTATAATAGCCAAACTCCAGCAATTCATTTGTCACATGATTGATAATAGCAAATGAATAATAATTCAACCCGGCTATTAATAATAACCCGCTTTGAACAGGATCAGGTTGGTCTTCTTTTTTTATATAAAACAGCTGTTTCAAATTTTAGTTTATTACGTGCAATGTTAGAATAAAATTCAGTCAGCATCAAATCTTCAATCCAAATTCCAATCCTATAGCTATCGGATACCAATTCCTATATTGCATATCTTTTATTCAATGAGCAATCTTCAAAATAGCCTGCAATTAAAAGTAACCAACCGGCAGATTATAAAACTGACGCTGCCTATCAGCATTGCTATACTTGTGCCGCAACTCAATTTCATTACCAATAATATTTTTCTTGGCCATTATTCATCCACTACCCTTGCAGTGGCCAGCATCACCGGGGTGTACTATTTAATTTTTGCTTCTATTGGTTTTGCACTGAATAATGGTTTACTGGCCCTCATCAGCCGCCGGGCCGGTGAAAACAAACCCGATGAAATCGGTAAAATATTTAACCAGGGAATTTTTACTGCACTATTAATTTCTGCCGTTGCTATTACAATTTCCTACACCGTTACTCCAGCACTGTTCCGCTCCATCCTGCATGAACCACAAAAAGCAGAAATGGCCATCCGCTTTTTGAAAATACGCATCTGGGGTTTGCCCTTTCTTTATATCTACCAACTAAGAAATGCTTTGCTGGTGGGTATAAATCAAAGCAAATACATGGTGATGGGTACCATTGCTGAAGCTATTGCCAATGTTGTTTTTGATTACACATTGATCTTTGGAAAATTGGGCTTGCCGCAATTAGGTTTTAATGGAGCTGCTTACGCATCCATCATTGCAGAATTTACCGGCATGATTGTTATTTACCTGGTTATTCATCAGAAAGGAATCGCACAGCAGTTTGCACTTTTCAGAAACCTGCGCTGGGATAAAAAAAATGCTTCACTGATCACAGCTATGTCTGCGCCGCTTGTTTTTCAGCATGCCATCAGCATCATGAGTTGGGAATTGTTTTTTATTCTTATTGAACGCAATCAATCTGCCGATATGCCGCAGGCTATTTCAAACGTCATGCGGAATGTATTCGGCATGTTTGGTTGCATGAGCTGGGCCTTCGCCTCCACCAGCAACAGCATGGTGAGTAATATCATTGGCCAGGGTAAAAAAGAATTGGTTATCCCATTAATAAAAAAAATTGTGAAGCTAAGTACGGGCATTGCTCTTGTGCTTTGCCTCTTGCTAAACTTATTTCCACAGGTCTTCCTTTCCATATTCGGGCAGGGCGATGAATTTATACGGCAGGGAATTCCGGTTATCAGAGTGGTATCACTTGCCATGATCTTAATGTCCTTCTCCGTGGTATGGTTGCATGCCGTTACCGGCACGGGTAATACAAAAATTACTTTTTTGATAGAGGTTGGCGCCATTATTTTCTATTGTGCTTATGTGTATATCATCATGGAAAAACTAAAACTCTCCATTACTTATGGCTGGATGAGTGAATGGCTTTACTGGACCTGCATGTTTATACCAGCATATTTTTATTTGCGAAGCGGAAGATGGAAGAAGAAAGTGATTTGATTGCCAGCTTGGGTAACTCCGGTTAAACTTTTCTTGCGACGCTCAGTTCAGGGTTCGGTTCCTTGATTAAGCATTTCAGGAAAATGTATTCTTCTTAGTTTTTTTACTCCGCAGTTGGTATGAGGTGTTGCTAATGCAGCCAGGCCTACCAACAACTCGAAATTAACCAACTTTAGTTGTTGGTACGCAATGCAATGATCAAAGCTATATCAACAACATCATAAAACCTTATCAGATTGCTTCGGCCTGCTGAACTAATTTTGTTGCTGTACTCAATAAACGGCCTCACAATGACGAAGAGCCCGGGGTGTGGATAAACTCCCAAGGTTCGGAGACTTCGTCATTGCGAGGCCGGCAAAATTAGTTAGGACACTGATGGAGTAATTTCAGGCCGAAGCAATCTGAAAAAGTAACTGAAGAAATCAAAACAAAACATTTTCAGATGGGTGGATGGGTTTACATAATGTGCAGTCTCAATCAATCTACATTATATGTCGGAGTTACTTCCAATATTGCATCAAGAGTCTATGAGCATAAGAACAAAATGTACCCCAAAAGTTTTACGGCAAAATATAATTGTATAAAACTGGTTTATTATAATTGGTTTGATACCATACCGGAAGCAATAGAAGAAGAAAAAAGAATTAAAGGCGGAAGCCGCAAAAAGAAAGAAGTCCTGATCAACAGTATGAACTCCGAATGGAATGATTTATATGATCAGGTTAAGTTCCTGTAATCTTATCAGGCGCCTTCGGACTTTCAAACATTGTAATTTTCCATAAATTCGTATTGTTGGTGCAGAGAACTATATCCGAAGTAATTCAATGAGCTAAAATCAACAACGATGTAAATATTTCACTAAATAATTACCATGCAAACACGAAAGCAGTTTTTTAAAAATGTATGTACTGTTGCTGTTGGCAGTTCAATGCTGACATCAGGTTGGCTGGAGAGTTTTGCAATCTCTTCCAGAAGGAAGTCAGTATATTTTGATTTTCATTCCCATGCCGGATTTTCTTTTACAGATGGCAACCTTGCGATTAATTCTGATACCATGTTGACCAAAACTATCAGTGAAATGAATGAAGGCCACCTGACCGGTGGTTTCATCTCATTAGTGGCCGATGCCCCACTGCTGAAACCAGCTCCAAAAGGAATAACTGTTAGTGGAAAATATTCGGCAGGAGATGGATGGACGGAATATAAGCGGCAACTCAATCAACTAAAAGATGTTTTTAATAAAGTATCTGTACCACTTTCAACAGAACTGAGTGACCTGAATCCGGGAAACAAAAAACCAACCGGTTATATTGCTGTTGAGGGCGGCGATTTTTTAGATGGCCAGTTAAAAAAGGTAGAAGAGGCATACCAGGATGGTGTCCGGTCAATTCAATTGGTACACTATGCACCTAACGATGTTGGTGATCTTCAAACCTCCGAAAATACCTTTAATGGTTTATCCACTTTTGGGAAAGAAATAGTAAGAAAGATGAATGAACTCGGAATGGCAATTGATGTGGCACATGCATCCTATCAAACCACAAAAGATGTTGCCAGCCTTACAAAAGCACCAATCATTTTATCGCACAGTATTCTGGAAATGGATGCAGATCGTCCCATTGCCAAACGTGCTATTTCAAAAGATCATGCAAAATTGGTTGTGGGTACCGGTGGTGTGATTGGTGCGTGGCCTTCCGGATTTAATAAAAGTTTTGACGAATATGTGGATAATATTAAACGCCTGGTAGATGTAGCAGGAATTGATCATGTAGGCATCGGCACCGATATGAACATCAACTTTAAACCTGTTTTATCCAGCTATACACAATATCCGCAATTAGCAGAAGCTCTGAAATCAAAAGGTCTTTCTCAAACAGAAGTCGGAAAGATTATGGGAGATAACGCCAAAGTTGTTATATCAAAAATATTCAGGAAGAAATAGTCTTCTGTCCGTCCTTGGTCTTTGCAATGAAACAGGGCAAACATAAATACTCAAAATGTTTTTTCAAACACCACTGCAATACTTCCGGGGAAATTAATGATGGGTGGATTTTTTTTCTCAATCCTGATTTTTACTTCTGTTACTTTTGAAAACTGCTGATGAATTTTTTCTGTAATGGTCTGGGCCACGGTTTCCAGCAGATCGGTGGGTTGATTCATTTCTTCTTTTACAATTTCATAAAGCCTTACATAATTTACGGTTTCATCCACATTACTGATCTTCGTTTCAGGCGCTATAAATTTTACCGCTACATTCACAGCAAATTCACCACCTACTTTTTTTTCTTCCCTGTAAAGTCCATGATAAGAAAAAAACTGCAGCTCTTTCAACTCAATTATTAATTCGCCGTCCATTTGTTACATTATTTTTTTAATGGATGCCTTTTGCACTCAGCCATCGTTCTGCATCCAGCGCTGCCATACAACCGCTGCCGGCAGCGGTTACTGCCTGCCTGTAAATTTTATCCTGCGCATCTCCGCTGGCAAACACACCTTCAATATTAGTTTTAGAAGTACCCGGAATTGTTTTTATATACCCCGCTTCATCCATATCAATCCATCCTTTGAATATTTCAGAATTCGGCTGATGCCCAATGGCTACAAAAAACCCACTGACTGGAATAGTTTGTAATTCACCTGTCTTATTATTTTTTATCCTTACACCATCCACTTTTTTATCACCGAGTACTTCATCGGTATCGGTATTCCAGTAAACTTTTATATTGGCAGTCTTCAAAACTCTTTCCTGCATTACTTTACTGGCTCTCATTTCATCCCGGCGTATAAACATATGTACGGTAGAACAAAGTTTACTCAGGTACAGCGCTTCTTCCGCAGCCGTATCACCAGCGCCAATAATGGCAACTTCTTTTCCTCTGAAAAAAAAACCATCACAAACAGCACAGGCACTTACACCAAATCCATTCAATCGTTGCTCGCTTTCCAGGCCCAGCCATTTGGCAGACGCCCCTGTAGAAATAATTATTGAATCAGCTTCAATCCATTTTTCCTCATCAATTTCTACTTTATAAGGTTGTGATGAAAAATCAACTTTTGTAGCAATACCATAGCGGATATCGGCGCCCATCCGGTGTGCCTGTTTTTCAAAATGAACCATCATTTCCGGTCCCTGAACACCATCAGCATAGCCAGGATAATTTTCAACTTCTGTAGTAATGGTTAATTGACCTCCGGGTTGTAAGCCCTGGTATAAAACGGGCTTAAGATTTGCACGGGCAGCATATATAGCTGCGGTATATCCCGCAGGTCCTGATCCAATGATCAAACAATGTACTCTTTCGTTTTTTTGACTATTCACCATTCATTCCTGTTTTCTAAGTTGACAAAAATAACTGTAAAAAATCAATTGTTTGACTTGCTGAATGACATCCGGGTACTTTGTTCAGAATACTATCGTGGGATGATAATAGATCGGAATTGGGCGGCATATCCTCCAAAATAACCCAAGGCACCATTGCTTATATTTCCAAGCACTTTTGTTGGTGAAGAAAAAGGATTGCCCAGGTTGCTATAACTGAATTCCATCGTTCTCCAGAATTCAAATGTGGATTTATCAATATTGCAAAGTTTTAATATTACAGTATCGCCTTTATTAAAAAATGTATATCCTTCACGGAGTTCAGAGCTTCGGTCAACTCCCCTTTCTACTTCCACTTCATACGAGCTGCCATCTATTATCTGGTCATCAAAAACAGAATTGACAGCTGGATAAAAGGGCTCCCCGTTTCGTTTGGTAAAATAGCGGATATAGTCTCCATAGCCAGGTGGATCCGTAGCCCTCACCATCAGGGCTACTTTATTCGGTTCGTTGCTTCCGGGAGCTTGTTTCCAGAAAAGAGAATCGATACGTTTAGTAATCAAAGGAATTTTTGCAGACGAAGTATATTCTTTTCCATCCCATAAAATTCTAAGTGTATATGTTTTATTTAAAGCTCCGTTAAAAGCCGTGACAAGATTGGAAGAATCAATGGAATAATAATAAAAAGAATATCCATTTCCCAATGGAACTGAGTATTCTTTCAGTTTATGGGTTAATACGCCATTTGATATATAGATTTCGGCATTTCTTACAAAGCTTTTAGCTAAAATTTCAGGGGAGATTTTTGAAAAAAAATCAAGACTTGTTGAAAGTATTACCAGGGGAGGTTGATTATTTTCAATAGTTGCTTCCACAACAAGTTTTGGCACTGTTGCGTCAAGATTAAAAGTGACAGCTTTTTCACACGAGAGGAAAAACAAACTAAAAAGAAAAACAGAAATAATTTGTTTCATAAAGTAAAACAAAGATAAACAAGCATGATGATGAACTGTTCAGCTGCATTTCTATACAAAAACAAAACAGTCCCGATATATCGGGACTGTTTTGAATAACCCATCTATTTATAATTACCCTAAATAAGCTTTTAATGCATTACTGTAACGGGCCTTCTGTAACCGCTTAATTGCTCTTTCTTTAATCTGGCGGATACGTTCTTTTGTAAGATCATACTTCTGGCCAATCTGCTCAATGGTAACACCATTTTCGCCATCAAGACCAAAATATGCATTTACAATTTCAGCTTCGCGGGGAGAAAGAGACTTAAGAATACGACGTATTTCATTTCTCAAAGAATCTTTCATTACATCATCATCAGTATCATCGCCACCTTCTAATAAATCACCCATAGCAACATCTTCAGCTTCATGAACCGGCGCATCAAGGCTTGTATGGCGGGTATTGCTCTGGAAAATATTATTGATCTCCGTTTCACTCATTTCTAAAATCTCTGCCAGCTCTTCAGTACTTGGCTCTCTTTCATGTTCCTGTTCAAAAGCCATGTAAGCTTTGTTTGCTTTATTATAAGTACCGATTTTATTTTGTGGCAACCGAACCAGTCGTCCTTGTTCTGCAAGAGCTTGTAAAATTGATTGACGGATCCACCACACAGCATAAGAAATGAATTTGAACCCTTTGGTTTCATCGAAACGCTGGGCGGCTTTAATCAAACCAAGATTACCTTCATTGATCAGATCGCTTAACGACAAACCCTGATGTTGGTATTGCTTTGCCACAGAAACAACGAACCGAAGGTTAGCTTGCACCAATTTGTCCAATGCTCTTTGGGCATCCACTGGACTACGATGAGCCATTTTTATACGTTGAGCCAGGGTAGTTTCCTCCTCAGGGTTAATCATTGGAATCTTCGAAATTTCCTGAAGGTATTTTTCTACGGCCTGTGAGTCTCTGTTCGTAATCTGGGTAGCAATTTTTAGCTGCCTCATAATGTTTAAAAATTATAAGTTAATAACTTATTTAAGAGTCGGTTTGTTCAAGGGAAGTTGCAAAGGGTAAGTTAATTACAGCCATCCAAATCAGTTTGTAAAAGTACATTACTATGTCCGTTTCTCATAGCTATTGTGGAAAAAAGTTTATTAAAAAATAAAAAAAATGATTAATTTAAAACCTTTGTTTAACCCGTAAGCCTTACCTGTAAAGACTTACAGATTATTTAGATATTTTAAGTTATAAATCAAATATTGGCCAGGATTATCCAAACTATTTGTGTAAAACTTAACTTTTAGAGACAGTATTTCGTCTTCGAAGGAAATACCAAAGTAGAAATCCGGTAAGTATCAATAAAGTGGAAATTAGCTCTGCCTGTGTGAATTGAATGCCCAGAAAGTCAATTTTTTTATTCACCCTGATTTTTTCAATAAAAAATCTTTCCAAACCGTTTAAAATAAGGTAAAGAGCGAATAAAGTACCCGGTACTTTGAATTTCTTTCTTAATGCCAAAATAACCAGGAATAAAATAAAACAGATGACAATCTCATATAAAGATGTTGGGAAAACTCCATGTTCAAGTTGGTAACAATATTTTACATCAGTACACCCATCAATTTTTACCCCCATCTCATTTACATTATGAGGAAAAGAATAGGACCATGCCCAATCAGGCAGCCAGGAAAAGGGTTTAGGATAGGGGTTTTCAATTCCCCAGTCGCCATCGCCTGAAACCTGGCATCCTATTCGACCTAAAGAATAAGCAAGCATTAATGTAGGAGCTGCAGCATCATTTAAATGCCAGAAACCAATTTTATGTTTTCTTGCATACCACCAGATAGCCAATGAAGCACATATTAGGCCCCCATAAAAGGTTAAGCCCCGGGTAGAAAAAATACTAGATGGGTCTTTGAGAAAATCACCCCAATTCTCAAATGTATCAAACAGCTTTGCGCCAATTAGTCCAAAAACCAAAGCAATAATAGTTATTTCCCCAACCCTGTCTTCTGGCCAGATTCGAATCTTTCTTAATTCAGGTTTGGCCAGTAATTGCTTCTTTTTTTCCCACCATTTTAATCCTGTAAATATTATTCCCAGAATAATACCAGCGGGCCAGCTACCAAGGCCTGAAAATATAAAGGCCTGAGGATCGTCAGTAACTGATTTATCCATAATAAATAAAGCCAGGATTTTATACCCAAGAAAAAATCCAAGGAGAAAATTCAGGATGAGATCAGTTATTGAAGCTGGTTTTCCAACCATTACCTGTATCTCGGTAGGGTGCAAAAGCCCCTGTTTACTCTTTCTTTTTAGCTCAGCCGCAAGTACAATGGCCGATATAATGAACCCTAATGCTACAAAAAATCCAAATGAATTAATAAATCTGAGTGCTGGCCAATCGACTCCAAAAAGATCACGAAAGGCGTAGTATAAATTAGGATACATCTGCTATTTGTTGGTTGTTTTTTGGGGGATAATTGGCGAATATACAAAAAGAAAACTGTGAGAATCTTCCCTCTGAATTGGAAAACTAATCCAATTTAAGAAGCAATTTCCCCATAGTTTCTGTAAAGATATTAATTACAATATTGCTCAAATGCATTGACAAGATTACTAGCAATAACCTGGGCAGGCCTTCCTTCAATCTGGTGTCTCTCTATAAAATGAACCAATTGTCCGTTTTTAAATAAAGCAATAGCCGGAGAAGAAGGTGGATAAGGCATCAAATGTTCACGAAGTTTACGAACTGCTTCTATATCAAATCCGGCAAAACTGGTTGTAAGATGATCAGGTTTTTTTTCGCTGTTCATTACAGCCATAATCACTCCCGGGCGGGCAGATCCGGCTGAACATCCACAAACTGAATTAATCATTACCAGTGTTGTTCCTTCTTTTGATAGCTGAACATCAACATCACTTGCTGATAACAATTCGAAAAATCCATGATCAGTAAGTTCTTCTTTCATGGGCAGTACAATTTCTTCAGGATACATTTTGTATTGATTTTATTGAAAGGCAAAATTAGATAAAAAGTCAAAGTTCCATACAGTTAATACTTCATTTGGTTAATATGTCAGTAAAAATTTCTGAAATCGGAAATATTGGCTTTTGTTACTCCATCATTTTGAACAAGGCGGCAGAAAAAAATTAAAAACCAATAGTGGTATACCATTTGAGATTGATCAGTAAATAAATATTAAAATAAAAACTTACTATTATGACATATGTAAAATTTAATAACAGACAGTTTGAAAAATCTTTTAACAATATTATTGATGAATTGGTTTACGGTTTGCCTGTATTTGTTAATGAAGGATTTAATTTTTTATCAAAAGAAGGTTTTGTACCTGTCAATATTAAAGAAACAGGAAATAGTTATTCTCTGGAAGTAATAGCGCCGGGTTTTAATAAAGAGGATTTTAAAGTAAACCTGGATGACACAATTCTGACAATTTCGGCTGAAAAGAAAAGCGAAGTGAAGAACGAATCTGAAAAACAAATCAAAAAGGAATTTAATTTCCGCAGTTTTAAGCGTTCTTTCACAATTGATGAAAAGATTGATGCAACCGGGATTGAAGCTTCTTACGTCAATGGAGTGTTGATATTAAACCTTCCGAAGAAAACGGAAGTCAAAGAAACAGCAAAAGAAATAATAATAAAATAACTCAATTAAGAATTTCTCATAAGCAGTTGGTTTTGGTTTATACCCCGCCCCGATTCTTCGGGGTGGGTTTTTTTATTCACAACCCTGCTTTCTTCTTGTATCAACCAGGTATTGAATTTTCCAGCGACCATTTATTCTTACTAATTGAAAAGAATCCACTCCGCAATGACTGAGCTTTCCAGCATAGTAAAACCTGTAAGGAGCCCATACTGAAGCCAACGGGCCGTCAATCTTAATTGATTCAAATATTATTCTTTCGTCGGCTGAGTCCTTTTTAATTGTGCCAATAAGGTCAGCAAAATCATTTACTTTCTCATTCTGTACATAAAATCCACCCTCCTTGTTTCTCCCAATTGTCTGCAGTATGGCGCTATCAGCGAAAGTTTCTTTAAGTTCTGCTGCATTCGCATTTCGCATTGCATCAAATAACTGGTTAATTACAATTTTAACAGAGTCTTCTGCAGTTTGAGCTTTTACACCGGAAGTAAAAAAAAATTCTGATGTTAATAATATTAAAAAATATTTCACAAAAAATGTTTTTAGAGTTTCTGGCAAATGAATTGGATTAATAAATATAAAACATGTAATTATGAAAAGTGCCAGATTTCTACAGGCGGTAATACTAATGATTCTGATTGCATCAGCCGCCAGTTGCCGGACTTCAAGAAGTGGTTATCCAACTTCCCGATATCCCGAAAGCCGAAGATATCCTCAGTATCCAGATTATCCTGATAACCGTTATCCTGAATATCCTGTTTATAGAGACCAAAATCCTTATAATCTTCCTCCGGGGCAATCAAAAAAGATATATGGCGGAAAATCTGCCCGGCCTTATGCTCCCGGTCAAAGAAAAAAATATGGATATAATCGCCAATTCCCATTAATAATTGTTCGTACCCCTAATATTGTAATTGGCAGGTATAATGATGGCCGTTATTATTACCGAAGTCCGGAAGACTTATGGTATTGGAAAGGAAATGATGATCGCTTTTACCTTGATGAAAAATTTTTAGACAAAGCGGAATATAATGATGATGAGTATCGTGAATGGAAATATAGAGACAGGAACAATAAGAGAAGTGAAGATGATTGGAGAAACAACAAACATAAAACAAGAAACCATAACCGGGATAATGATTAATTAATCCGGCTTAAATAACCAGGCCCTTTCAGAACAGAACCATGAATTGCAAAAAATCAAATGTTCGTTCAAAAATTGTAACCATGTGTTATAGTGGAAAGGGCTTCTTTATTTTACTTCATATAGCCAAGTATCTTCAACATACTTTGAGAAGTCTGCTGCTTAGCATATAACCAATCCATAAGTTTCCCGTTTTTATCATAACCAATTATAACATGCTTGGGCGAAGGGATAAGGCAATGTTTGATGCCTCCATATCCGCTGATCTGGTCCTGGTAGGCCCCGGTATGAAAGAATCCTACACATAAAGGCTCTCCATTATTTAATTTAGGAAGAAACACTTCATTTATATGTTCTTCTGAATCATAATAATCATGACTATCACAGGTGATGCCACCTAATACCACCCGCTGGTATTCTACATCCCATTTATTGATAGGCAGCATCAGGAACCTTTCACCAATCCCCCAAGTATCTGGTAATGTAGTTATGAATGACGAATCGATCATATACCAGGTCTCTCTGTCGTTCTGTACCTTTTCTCCAATAACACTAAAAATATGAGCCATGCTTTCCCCGACGGTATAGCTACCAAATTCCGTGAAAATGTGCGGCATGGGAACACGGGCCTTTTTACAAGCAGTTTTTATATTCCTGATGATTTCATTGATCATAAACTGGTAATCATATTCAAAGCCAAGCGAATGTTTAATCGGAAATCCCCCGCCGATATTGATTGAATCAAGTTCGGGACAGATCTTCTTTAACTGACAATACAAGTTGATAACCTTGTTCAATTCACTCCAGTAATAAACATCATCCTTGATCCCCTTATTCAGAAAAATGTGAAGCATCTTTAATTGAAACTTGCTTTCATAGCCTTCAATCCTGTCTACATAGAATTCAAGAATATCCTTTGCCCGGATGCCAAGACGGGATGTATAAAAAGGAAAAGTAGGCTCCTCTTCTGCCGCTACTCTGATACCAAGTTTAAAAGGCACTTTTACACTTTTAGCATATTCCCGCAGCTCTTCTTTATTATCCAATATGGGTATTACATTATTAAAACCCGAATTCAGCAAATTAGAAATTCTCCTGGTGTATCCCTTTTGTTTATATCCATTACAAATAATATGAATTTCCTTTGTGATCTTCTTTTTCTCGTAAAGCTTTTTTATGATTTCAATATCGTAAGCATAAGAAGTTTCAAGATGAATGTCATGTTTCAGGGTTTCTTCCACTATAAAGCTGAAGTGAGAACTCTTGGTGCAATAACAGTAATGATACTTGCCTTCATACTTATGTTTTTTTATGGCAGCCGCAAACATCTGTTTTGCTTTTTTAATCTGCATGCCAATCTTTGGCAGATAGGTAATTTTTAATGGAGTGCCATATTTTGAAATCATCGCTTTCAGATCAAGTCCGTTAAAATATAGATTTCCTTCTTCTACTTCCAACCCTTCCTGTGGAAAGTTGAAAGTTTGCTTTACGAGGTCGAGGTAGGTGTTGTTCATTAATTAATGGGCTTCAGTAAAATATTAATGGCACAAATGTAAAGGTTTGAAAAAAATAATAATATATTTTTTAACACATATAGCCTGTATCTGTTGGATTGTTTATTCTTTGAACGCCTGAATTAGTTTAGCCTCCAGCAGGCTGAACAATCCTTCATCAGGATTTTTTCCATCAACCTTTCCAAAAAAAGCATAACTGATTTCCTGATTCCTGTTAACTATAAAGGTCATTGGATAGTAAGACATTTTCTTCATTTTGCTGATAGTCCCCTGGTCAAGGCTTACAATGCTGAAGTTAAATTCCTTTTTCTCCAGAAATTTTTGGATGGTGGTGCTGTCATCAAATGTAATTGCGATAAATTCTAATGAATCGGACTGATATCTGTCGTATAGTTTATTTAATGCCGGAATTTCTGCAATACATGGTTGACACTTTATAAACCAGAAATTATAAACAACCACTTTGTTTTTTAAAGAGCCCCTGGCAATAGTTTTCCCCGTAATTGTTTGCAGGTCTTGTTGTGGAAATGATTTTCCGAAATAGGAAATATAAGAAGGAGTAATGCCTTCTTCATTGTTGTAGTAAAATCTTCTTCCATAGTCTGTAATAGATCTTTTATTCTCCTGCGCCAGGGAAATAAGAGTACACAAAGAAACTACTATTAACAAGCCCGTTTTTCTCACCATTAAACTTTTATATCTGCAAAATATTTTATTGTACCAACATACCGAAAATTAAAAAGCCATCCCGATTAAATCAAGACAGCTTTATATAGTTTTCAGGAAAATTATTTTACCTGGGCAATCAGGTTTTTAAATATTTCAGGATTATTCATTGCCAAATCAGCGAGTACTTTGCGATCCAGTTCAATTCCTTTTTTCTGTAGTTTGTTGATGAAAACAGAGTAAGTCATTCCTTCTTCACGAACAGCGGCATTAATACGGGCAATCCACAATGTCCGGTATTCTCTTTTCTTCAACTTACGACCCACGAACATATAGGTCATACCTTTTTCCACTACGTTTTTAGCAACGGTATAAACATTCTTTCGTTTACCATAAAAGCCTTTGGCTTGTTTTAAAATTTTCTTTCTGCGGGCCTTGCTGGCAGCAGAGTTAACTGAACGAGGCATATTTTAATAATTTAAGATTTTAGTTCCGATAGCTATCGGGATTTGATTTCGGATTTGAAGTTTGGCTTTTACTTCAAACGCAACAGTCTTTTTACAAAGTTGAGATTGGCTTTATCTACCAAACCATCATGACCAAGTGCCCTTTTACGTTTTTTTGATTTTTTCGTCAGAATGTGCCGCTTGAAACTCTTTGAATGAGTAATCTTTCCAGTCCCCGTTACTTTGAAGCGTTTTTTGGCGCTGGAGTTTGTTTTTACCTTAGGCATTCTAAATGCTTTTATTGTTACCCCTTGAGGCGTCCCCGCACAGGCGGAGTCCTTGTCGAACCTCTTCAGGAATCATTCCCGTTGTCTAAAAAGAACTATCAGTTTGGCAACGGGGCGCAAAGATAGGGTAGATTGACTTTATGACAAGGTCTTTATGGAAATATATTACCATCAATCCAAACCCAATTCCTGTCGGATTTTCTTTGATAATTTTATTTTTTTTAGTTCATAACTCTGACGGAGATAGTTTTTTAATTCTCCTTTACTAAGTCTCGAAGAATCAGTAACAAGAACCCATTTAACTTTTGCAAGGTAAGGAGCTGGCCTGAACCCTTCAGATTCGACAAGTTCCTCAAATTCTTCGTCCTTTACCTGAAAAGAAAATGTATGTGGAGGGTCAAGGTTGACAATACAGAATATCTTTCCACCAATACAAAAACAGAGATTACTTTGCCATTTTACATCTTCCGTTGCTCCGGGAAAAGACAAACAGATTTTTCGCAGTATTTCAATCTCCATTTTTCAAATTAATAAAAAAACCGCCCTAATACTTCGACAAGCTCAGTACAGGACGGTTCAATTTATTTACCAGAACTGTTAACATTGACAAATCACGATTTCTTCTTTCCTTTTGGAGCAAACATGGCCAGCATCCGTCGGCCTTCCATTTTAGGCATACTTTCCAGTACACCAATTTCAGCAAGTCGCTCTGCAAATTTCAATAACAGCAACTGTCCTCTTTCCTGGAATTGAATTGCTCTTCCTTTAAATTGTACATATGCCTTTACCTTATTGCCATCTTTCAAAAAATTTTCAGCATGTTTAGCTTTGAAATCAAAATCATGATCATCCGTATTTGGAGTAAAGCGTATCTCTTTTACTTCCGATACTTTACTCTTGGCCTTCATTTCTTTTTCTTTCTTCTTCTTATCGTAAAGAAATTTATTGTAGTCTATAATCTTACAAACCGGCGGATCTGCCTGGGGAGATATTTCTACAAGATCCAGTGCCTGTTCCTGTGCCATCTTAAGTGCATCCTGTGTGCTGTACACTCCTACTTCTACATTTTCCCCCACCAGTCTTACCTGTGGTACTCTTATAAAATTGTTGATACGATGTTCCGCTTCTTTGCGTGGAGCAAACCTGCCCCTGAAGCCACCTTTGTTGAAGCCACCCGGTTTACTAAAACCTCCGCCGGGTCTGAATCCTCCTTGTTGTACTGCCATT
>JAHEZE010000026.1:22562-33841 GCA_023251235.1 Sphingobacteriales bacterium
ACTCACTTCTTCTTTCCTCAATCTCCATCTTAACCTCATTCACAAACTCATCAACATTTCTTGCTCCTATATCTCCTTTGCCCTGTCTTCGAACGGCTACTTTCCCTTCATTCATCTCCTTCTCCCCTACTACAAGCATGTAAGGTACTTTCAACATTTCAGCATCGCGAATTTTTTTTCCGATTTTCTCATTACGGTCATCAACCTCAGCACGAATATCAGACTTTTTAAGTTTATCCAAAACAGTCTTTGAATATTCTAAAAATTTATCACTGATGGGAAGCACTTTTACCTGCACCGGCGCCAGCCAGGCAGGAAACTTCCCGGCATAGTGTTCAAGCAAAAATCCAATAAATCTTTCATGGGTGCCAAGCGGAGCCCGATGAATAATCAAGGGAGTTTCAGCTTTATTTTCCTGGTTAGTAAATTCAAGCTTGAACCTGCGGCCCTGGGCAAAATCAACCTGGTTAGTAGCCAATGTAAACTCTCTCCCAATTGTACTCCAAATCTGCACATCAATCTTTGGCCCGTAAAATGCAGCTTCATCCTGCACTTCCACAAATGGAGTGTTGGTTCTAATCAGAACATCTCTTACCAGTGCTTCGGTCTCTTTCCATAATTCCGGTTCATCTACATATTTCTGTCCAAGCTTGGCGGGATTGTGAAGACTTAACCGCATCACATATTTATCAATACCAAAAATTTTAAAATACTTCAGGTACATTTCATTCACCGCCCTGAACTCTTCATAAAACTGTTCGTTGGTACAATAGATATGTGCATCATTCATATGCAGGCAGCGAACCCGCATAAGCCCGAATAATTCACCGCTCTGTTCGTATCGGTAACAGGTTCCATATTCGGCCAATCGTAATGGAAGATCTTTATAACTCTTCGGCTCAGCTGCAAATATTTTATGATGATGCGGACAGTTCATTGCTTTCAGATAATATTTCTGACCCTCCAGTTCCATGGGTGGATACATGCTGTCCTGGTAGTAAGGTAAGTGGCCGCTGGTGATATATAAACTTTCTTTTGCAATATGTGGAGTCACCACTCTTTTATATCCTGCGGCCAGTTCTGTTTCTTTAGCTAATCTTTCCAGTTCTTCGATGATGATAGTACCATTAGGCATCCAGAGTGCAAGCCCCGGGCCCACATCATCATCCATAGTAAAAATGCTCAGCTCCTTTCCCAACTTTCTATGATCCCTTTTCTTTGCTTCTTCCAGCATATTCAAATGTTCATCTAATTCTTTTTGCGAAGGAAATGTAACACCATACAATCTTGTTAACTGTTTGTTCTTTTCATCACCTTTCCAATAGGCGCCGGCAATGTTGGTGAGTTTAATGGCTTTTATCAAACCTGTAGAAGGTATATGCGGTCCGCGGCATAAGTCTGTAAAATTTCCCTGCGTATAAAAAGTGATCTCACCATCATTCAGGTTTTGTAAAAGATCAAGCTTGTACTCATCCCCTTTTTCATTAAAATATTTTATGGCTTCCAACTTTGATATTTCTTTTCTTAAAAAAGTATTATTCTGCTTTGCCAGTTCACTCATCTTTTTTTCAATAGCAACAAGATCGGCTTCGGTTATTTTTCTGTCACCCAGATCCATATCATAATAAAATCCATTCTCCACGGGTGGGCCTACCCAGAATTTTACTCCGGGAAACATACTCTCAACTGCTTCAGCCATCAGGTGAGCGGATGAATGCCAGAATGTATTTTTGCCATCAGCATCATTCCAGGTATATAATTTAATAGCGGCATCTTCTTTTATTTGCCTGTTGGTATCCCATACCTGGCCATTAATGTCAGCAGCAATTACTTTTCGGGCTAATCCTTCAGAAATTGATTTCGCAATATCCATGGCAGTAATCCCATTTTCATATTGTCGGGTTGCTCCGTCCGGAAAGGTGATATTGATCATATATTTTCTCTCTTGAAATTGAAGTGCGAAATTAACAAACTATTGCCAGCCAACCATGTATGAAAAAGAAGTTATTCGTTAGTTTTACATTACGATCGAAAGGATTATGAAAAGATTTTTACTTCTAATTTTCACCCTTTTTCCTTGTTTTTCATTTTTTGTAACAGCACAGGACCTTACCGGCATCTGGCGGGGATATTTTATTGATGAAGGCCTAAACCAGTACAGGTATGAGGTACAGATGGAGCAAACAAAGAATAATACTTTGTCAGGTGTTACTTATTCTTATCTCGGCAGAAGTTTCTATGGCAAATCCACCATGACCGGAAATTTTACAAAATCTACCGGCAATGCATTAATACAGGAAATCAAAACTATTGAAGTCAGAATGGAAGTTGGCTCACGTACCTGTATTCAGAAATGTTTGCTTACCTATATTAAATCGGGAAGGGAAGAATTTCTGGAAGGCACTTTCACTAGTATTATAGAAAAAAGTGACACTGTTGTGGGCATTAGTAAAAGAGGTGAAGATTGCGGGGGCGGAAAAATGTTTTTGCGAAAAGTAACTACCTCCGATTTTTATATTGAACCATTCTTAAGAAAAAGGTCGTTGCCAAAAACTGAAACACCCGGTGTTGTTAAAATAAATCCACCGGTTGCAAAGCCACCGGTAAATTCACCGAAAAAAAATAATATTACAAAAACAATTAACCGGCCTGTAAATAATAAAAACACTACGATAGTACGACCAAAAGCCGATTCATTGACCAAAGTAGAAATACCGGTTATTGACCCTCAAACCGAAAAAACATTTACTATCAAAAAAGAAAATAAAGTACCTCCAATTATAAAATCAAGAGAAAATAATCTCTTGCAGACAATCATTATCAATTCTGACGAAGTGATAGTGAAACTTTATGATAATGGAGAGATTGATGATGATACGATTTCTGTTTACCTTGATAATTCATTGGTGTTATCAAAACAAAGACTGACGGCAACGGCCCTGACGATAAAATTAAAAATGGATGAAGCTAACCCTGATCATGAATTAATTATGGTTGCAGAAAATCTCGGCAGAATTCCGCCTAATACTTCTCTGATGATCGTTAATGACGGAGACAAAAGATATGAAGTAAGGATTACATCAACAGAACAAAAAAATGCAGTGGTCCGGTTCCGGTATGTAAAGCCCGGCTAACTCTGACCGTTCCCGTAAATATTTGCTGTCAATCCTCATTTTATTCTAATTTCCCAGCCTGATGAAATGGTATTACACTTTTATATTTATTTTATTTATTAGCATCATCGCCCATGGCCAGAAGCTGAATGGTATCTGGAGGGGCAAGTTGACACAAGGCCCGGGAGGATGTTTTAAAGAATACAATATCGAATTTCAATTACAAATTAAAGATGCAAAGGTCAGCGGTGTTTCCTATCATTATTCTGATGTTGTTAACTATGTAAAAGAAGAATTTACCGGCAGCTATGATTCGGGAAAAAAATTATTGAATATTAGTGAGAAAAAAGTTTTGACCTTTCATGTGCCTTCTGATTGTGTTCCCTGTATTAAAGAATATTCACTTGCTTATGAAAAAATGGAACATAATGAAGTATTAACAGGAGATTGGGGTGGCGTTACGATGAATAATTATACATCCTGTCCTCCGGGTAAAATAACTTTATCCAGAGTTGCTGAATCAGATTTTGAACACATAAAAGAAATAAAAGTTGATACAGGAATCATACGGCTGGACTTTTATGATAACGCCCAAATAGACGGAGATTCTATTTCAGTATTATTAAACAACAAACCCCTTGTTACCGATCAGCGATTAGCTGCAAAGCCCATTACTGTTGAAATTAAAATTGATTTAACTCATACTGAACAGGAAATAACAATGGTAGCCTTAAATCAGGGAGAAATTCCGCCGAATACTGCCCTACTCATTATCACTGCCGGTAAAAAAAGATACCAGCTTTATCTTGCTTCCACTGATAAAAAAAATGCACAGGTAAGAATTATTTATGAGAGGCCGAATACCTCCTTACAATAATCAAAAAAAGTGAGAAGCATTTCTACTTCTCACTTTCAAAAATGAAAATATTTTTTTTCAGAAAGGCCTGTTTCCCTGAGCCTGTGGTTTTGGCATTTCTTTTCTTGGCAATTTCTCTTCTCTTTGTGCGGTGTTATAAACAAATGAAGCCACAATCGTAGCGGCTTGTTTCAGATCTTCCGGCACCAAATGATCGTAGGTATCCATATTGGTATGATGCGTTCTTGTGTTGTACTCAATTTCATCCTGTATAAACTGAAAACCTGGTATACCAACAGCATCAAAAGCAAGATGGTCAGTTCCCCCAGTATTGTTTATGGTGATAGTACTGGCGCCAAGATCTTTGAAAGGTTCCAGCCATTTTGCAAAAATGGGTCGCACTTTTTCATTACCCTGCAAGTATATCCCACGGATCTTACCAGTACCATTATCCAAATTATAATAAGCTGAAACTTTTGCATGTTCAGCGGTGGGCTCCATTTTAGCAGGATCGGCAAAATGATTTTTCACATAATTACGGCTTCCGAAAAGTCCTTCCTCCTCACCACTCCATAAAGCAATACGAATAGTACGGCGGGGTTGAAATCCGACAGCTTTTAAAATTCTTATCACCTCCATCATTACAGAACATCCGGCTGCATTATCGGTAGCTCCGGTACCTGCATGCCAGCTGTCAAGGTGACCACCCAGCATAACCAGTTCATCTTTCAAAGCAGGATCAGTACCAGGAATTTCAGCAACGACATTATATCCATTAAGGTCTTCATCATAAAATTTTGTTTTCACTTCTGCTTCAATAGTTACCGGAATACCCGCAACAATTAATCGCTGAATCCGTAAATAATCATCACTAGAAAGTACCACACTGGCAGGTGCTTCATCAGAACCTTTTGTGTAGGGGCCTCCACTGCTTACAAAAATAGTCCCGTCATTCCCCCTTGCCCCCATGGTCAGAATCAAAGCGGGTTTTTCTTTATTCAATAATTCATTCATCCTTCTTTGTAAGATGAATTGATTTACCTGAGGATTATTCTGTTGACCTTGTGGTCTTGGCCCCTGTGCTGCACTTTTTTCTGCTTTTCCCATTTTTTCCAATGTAGAATCAGCATAGCGGTTGCCATCAGCTTCAAAAGATGGTTTCATTTGTGCCGGAGACCATGTCATTACAATTTTACCTTTCAATGTTCCTGCATATTTTATTAACTCAACAGTGTCTTTTGCTTTTACCAATACAACTTCTCCTTTCAGAGATTTTTTTCCAGGGGTACTGCTGGTCCATGCCCTTGGCATTGCTATCAAAGGATTATAATAAGGAGCCGTCATAGCTACATAACATTTTTTTTGTTCCCATCCTTTTCCAAATTCGCCCCATGGTTCCAGGTTCGCATTTGATAGTCCCCATTCAGATAATTTATTTTTTGCCCAATTTGCCCCCCGCATGTAACCGGGAGAAGCAGTGAGACGGGGTCCGCTGACATCAGTAAGGTACATGGCGATTTCCATTACTTTGGAATTCTCAAGACCTTCTTTGCGGATCTTGTTTACCATTTCCGTATCTGCTTTCTCTTCCTGTGAGTAAGAAAACTGCACGCTGAAAAAAGAGGTCAGAATTATAAAGAAGATTAATTTTCTCATGAGTATGTATTTTTAATATGGGGAAGGTAGGTAATTTTAATTTTCTCATTAACAGAAACGGAATTCTTTCTTCACTTCTTTAAGGAATCAAAATTGCTTTTATACAACGATCCAGCTTCTTATCAAAAGTTTCATAAGCCGTGGTGCCCTGATTCAATGAAAAGCGATGGGTGATGATACTTTCTATGGCATACCTCTGTACTACTTCTTCTTTCAAAAGTTTTTCAGCATAAAAATGTGCCGGGCAACGACCGATTTGATACACCAGGTTTTTATCATACGCTTCGCCGGGAGAAAATGAAAAATGATTGGCTGTGTGAACACCTACCGAAGAAATTGTTCCGCCAGGTCTTATTAAATCAATTGCCAGACGAAGAGCTTCAGAACTGCCCACTACTTCCATTACTGCATCGGCGCCACGACCATTTGAAACATTCAGAATTTGTTCTTTACAATCAGTAAGTGCCGGATTTAACGGAATGGCTCCAAACTCTTTTGCCTTTTGCAATCTTTCGGGGAAAAAATCAATAGCAAAAAGTTGTTCAGCTCCCAGATGTTTAGCCGCTACTACTGTCATCAATCCTACCGGACCACATCCGATGACAACATACACTCCCCGCGGTTTTATGTTAGCATTTTCTGCACAGAAATAACCGGTAGAAAAAATATCGCCCAGTAATAATCCTTTTTCATCGCTTATATCATTACTCAATGGCACCAGTGTACTTTCCGCCATGGGCACCCGTACATAAGTAGCTTGTGCACCCTGAAGACCTTCACCATGCTGAACCCATCCGAATAAATTGCCTTTCTCACAACGACAGGTAAGCCCGATGCTGCAGTAATAACATTCGCCGCAGGAAGTAGTGAATGGACTGAGTACTCTTGTTCCTTTGTGAAATTTCTTTACGTCTTTTCCTGTTTCTACAATAATACCCGCCAACTCATGACCCATCACAGTTCCATGATCCAGTCCCTTTTCTCTTCCATGATAAACATGCAGGTCCGAACCGCAGATGCCGGCCATGGATATTTTTACAATCGCATCAGATGGATATAATAGCGCCGGATCAGGAACTGAACTGCACTGAATAGTTTCTATTCCGCCAAAGGTGAGTGCTTGCATAATGTGAATGTAAGAAATAACAAAAAAGGAATCTGGATTTATGATTCAAAATTCAAAAACGCGGCTTGTGTTGACATCAATCATTTTTATTGTCAATAGATCATTGTATCATAAGTAAAGAATATATTTTTTTCAAAACTCAGTTGTAAACCGAAACCCGACACCATGAATTGTTTCAATAGAAACCCGGGACTCAGCACTTAAGTGTTTTCTCAATTTTGCAATAAATACATCCATACTTCTACCTAAAAAAAAGTCATTCTTCCTCCAAACATTTGATAAAATTTCTTCTCTTTTCAAAACCTTATTTGGATTCTGGCAAAAAAATTCGAGCAGTTCTTTTTCACGTAATGTTAAAGTGACTGACTGATTGTTAATCTCCAGTTTTAATTCATCGGGTATAAAAGATATTCTGCCTATGGCGTAAGTCTTAATCGTTTCCCTGATCAGCATTTTATTCCTTCTTAAAAAGACATTAATCCTTGACAAAAGTTCCTTCATACTGAAAGGCTTTAAAATATAGTCATCAGCGCCAGCGGCAAATCCTTTCAACTTATCTTCTTCGAGTGATTTGGCAGTAAGAAACAGAATCGGGATTACATCACTCTTTTGTCTTATTTTTTTTGCAACAGAAAAACCATCTTTGATTGGCATATTCACATCAAGAATGCACAGATCAGGATTCTTCTTCTGGAAAAATTCCCATGCCTTCTCTCCATCCGGGCAATTGATAACTTCAAAGCCCGCCTCTTCCAGGTTATCCCGGATGATGAAGCCAAGCTGAAGATCATCTTCCGCCAGCAATAATTTTATTTTTTCCTGCATAATAAAAAATTTTAGTCAAGAGGCAATTCAATAATAAATGTGCTTCCAGAGCCCGGTGTGCTCTCAATTTTTATTTTCCCGTTATGTGAGTCAAGAAATGTTTTAACAAAAGAAAGTCCAAGACCAAATCCCTTTGTCACATAGGTATCCCCCCTTCTTACCCTGTAAAACTTCCTGAATATCTTTTTTATCTCACTTTTCTCAATTCCGATACCATTATCCTTTACAATCAACCGTAAAATTTTATCATCATTCTCGGTAGCAACGATTATCCGGGGCTCTTTCGAATATTTAATTGCATTATCCAAAAGGTTTGTAATAGTAATCAACAAATATCCTTCGTCAACCTGAATGATAGAATGTGAGGCTTTTAGTTCATAAATAATCTGTGCATTCTTTTCATTTATTATCGGAGTCAGGTTATTAACAGCCTTGATGACCACTTCATGAACATCAACCTCCTTCTTATCAAAATGTAACTGGCCTGATTCACTGTAGGCAAATTGCAAAAGCTTTTCAATCTGTCCCTGTAAATAATGAACCTGGTATTCAACAATGCCGGCATACATGGCAAGCTTAGAAGGTTTTTCAATAATTTTTTCGTTTTTTAATACATCCGCTGCCAGGCTGATCACCGAAACAGGAGTTTTAAACTCATGGGTAAAATGATGTATGAAATCTTTCTGGGTTTCATTTAGAAATTTTTGCCGGTAAAAATAATAAAGGCCAGTACTGAAAAGGATTAAAACAATGAGCAATATAGCACTGCTGAAAATCCAGAAATTCATTTGTGAAAGAATATACTGCTGCCGGTTTGGAAAATACATTGCTAAATAGTTGAATTTCCTTACAGGCAAAGGCAAACCGGTATTTGTTCTGTCTTTCGCACCTGTCAATGTCAATATTTTGGTGTAAGCATATTTATTCTGAACTGAGTTATAAATACCAATGTGACAATCAGTAAAAATTCCGAAATCTTCTAATTCATATTGAAGATAACTGACCAATGTATCATAATTCACAGGTAAATCAATATGGGCCAGGTAGAGATGCGATTCAGGGTTTTCAAGAAGTTCATTAAGATGAGTGGAGTAGTAAACATTCACATCCAGATCTTCATATAGACCTTTGATAGCCTTAACAACTCCATGATCAAACTCTTTTTGTTCAAAACGGTAAACTTTTTTTAACCAGGCTAATTGAAATATAAGAATGACTGCAATGATTAATGTGCTGATAAATATTCCCAGCCGTATTGTTGAGGAGCGTAATAGAAATGTTGACATAAAAAGTCAACACAAAGGTTGAAGGAAGCAGGAAAAGCTTTTGTTAACATTAGTTAAAAGATAGTTAATGAATAATGAAGGCAAAAAAAACGATCACTTCTTTGTGACCGTCTTAATCCGAAAAGCAGAACTAAAATATAATTAGTTAGTCTTTGCCTTTTTTACCTTTTTGCTGCTTCTTTTCCTGGGAGTAGCCGCAGGCTTAGTTGCTGCGGCAGCAGGCTTAGCTTTTTCTGATGTTGCAGGCTTTGCAGTTACTTCAGTTGTCGGCTTTGCTTTTGTTGTTGCGACTTTTGCTACAGGGCTTGCATTTTTGCTGGGAGTTACTGCTTTGGTTTCTTTTGCAGTTTTAGCTGCGGGTTTCTGAGTAGCCTGGGCATTTGCAAAACCACAAACAAGTATGGCTGCAATAAATGGAACAATAATTTTTTTCATAATTTATTTTTATTTTAAAAGTGTACTGCAATTTCAATTGTGAAATTGCAGATTCCAAATTCGAGAACCTGATTAACCATGGATTAACGACCTTTAATGAAATGTGAAATGGATATTTTAGGAAGGTTCAATAGTCTTATAGGTTTTCAAAATATAAAATTCTGTACCCATTGTTCTTTTCGGAATAAATAATAGCAGAGGAAAATTACTTCAACGCCTTTGAGTAAACAAAACTGAGATTTCCGGAATAAAATCTTCCATACCACCAATCTTTATATAAGGCAGGTACTTCTCTTTTTATAAATACAGAATCAGCTATCCCATTTTGCTTAGCTTCTGTGGCCATTCGTTGCAGATCGTTGATGTATTGAATTATTACATACAATTGTTCCTTATCGGCCACCGGTCCATGACCCGGAACAAATTGTTTTAATGAGCTGTCTTTATAAAATTTCCCCAGATGCTTTTTCCAGCTATCGGGGTCCCCGTCACCAAGATAGGGATGACGTTCATTAAATAAAAGATCACCCATGAATACAATTCCCTCTTTGGGTAAAATCATAACAGCATCACTTCCTGTATGGCCATTTTTACATTCGACCAACAGTGCATCCCTTTTTGAACCATGAATCCAGAGAGAATCATTAAAAGTTATATCGGGCAAAAAGGTTTTTAATTTGAGTAATGATTGTGAAATAGCTTCGAAATACCCAAACCACATCAGCGCTTCATCTCTTTCTTTTCCTTTAGCTGCCTGCAATTGTTGTTTTGCTTTTTGCAGCTGCCCAGCATTATTTTGCCTTGCCCAATCCTGTTCTTCGGGTTCAGATTTTTGTATTTCTTTCTTTGTCCATTCTGTGCTGATGATGGAAGCGCCGGGCATAAAAACCTGATTGCCTCTTATATGGTCATCATGATAATGACTGTTCACAACATAAGAAACAGTACGATGAGTTAATTTTTCTGCTGCCTGTTTTAATTCAGCAGCTGCATCAGGATTAATGAATGCATCAAATACCAATATTTTGTCGCCGAGGTCAACAATACCGGCATTGCAGATAGCATGTCCGCCTTTATCATTTTGAATTACAGCCCATATACCCTCAGATAATGGTTGAATTGAAAAATTCTTGTAGGATTGTGGTGGTGGTTTGTGAAAACCAACCAGGATTAGAATTGAGAATAAGATAACAATTGAAAGCAATTTTTTCATATTTATAATATTAAATGAAAAATAGTATTGCTGTTGGTTATTTTTAAATCACAGTTTTTAAATTAGGTTATATGTGATAGCTATACCAACTTCTAAAGTTAAGGGAGGATTTACTTAATCCGGTTATTGGTTTTGCAATCAACAACAAAATGGATTTTCGAATACATATAAATATTAACTTCATAGAAGTTCTCTTGCTTATTTTTCAACTTCAAAAAATCTTTTATGAAATCCCTCTATAAAAGTTTTTATTACCTTTCGCTTTTCATTTTAACAATGCTCATGACAGCCGTTGCACAAAATAATGATGGAAAAATCCGCATTATTATGATTGGCGCCCATCCTGATGATTGCGATGATGATGGCGGCGGCACTGCAGCGCTTTTTGCGCAGATGGGCTATGCAGTGAAATTTGTGTCTGTTACCAATGGTGATGCGGGTCATCAACTCATCGGTGGCATTGAATTGGCCAAACGGAGATTTGCAGAAGCACAGGAAGCCGGCAAACGCCTGGGTGTTGTATATGATGTGCTGGATAATCATGACGGACAGTTAATGCCAACCCTGGAAGTACGGTTGCAAATCATCAAAAAAATTCGTGAATGGAATGCAGACATTGTGATTGCACCACGACCAAACGATTATCATCCTGACCACCGTTATACCGGTGTGCTGGTGCAGGATGCAGCTTATATGGTAGCTGTGCCCAATGTGGCGCCGGAAACTCCTGCATTAAAAAAGAATCCAGTGTTCCTTTATTTCCAGGATC
>JAHEZE010000101.1 GCA_023251235.1 Sphingobacteriales bacterium
AAGAGGGCCATTATGCATTTTTTCCATTACACCTTTTAAAATGGACGGAAGAAATCTTGTATCAATTGCTCCACCTACAATGCAATTGTAAAATACAAGTTTGCCTCCCCATTCAAGTTCATGTACATCTCTTCCTCTTACGTTCAGGTCTTTTGGCTCAGGCATACCTTCATGCCAGGGTTCTATTCTCATATATACTTCACCAAACTGACCAGCGCCGCCACTCTGCTTCTTATGCCGGTAATTGGCATCAGCCATTTTTCGGATCGTCTCACGATACGGAATCCTGGGCTTTTCGAATCTTACTTCCAGTTTGTGATTGTGCTCTATTTTCCATTTGGCTACTGCAAGATGCATATCTCCCTGGCAATGTATTAATGTTTGTTTTAATTCAGAAGAAACTTCAACAATTAAGGTTGGATCTTCTTCTCTTAGTTGGTGTAATGCCTGTGAAAGTTTTTCCTCCTCTCCTTTTTTTAGAGCTTCAATGGCCACTGTCATATTGGGAGAAGGAAATTCAATGGTTGGCAACTCAATGTTCTTACCACGGGAATGCAGTGTGTTATTTGTATGTGTGTTCTTCAGTTTAAGAGTAGCACCAATATCACCCGCTACCAGTTCATTAATAGAATTTCTTTTATTCCCTTCTACTAAAAACAACTGATTGATTTTTTCGGTAACTCCTGTGGTTTCATTTTCAAGCTCCATTCCGCTTTTAACAGTTCCCGAAAAAACTTTAAAGAATGAGAGTTCTCCTACATGGGGCTCACTTATTGTTTTATAAACAAAAATGCAGACAGGCCCATTTGCATCTGAAGTAAGCTTATTACCGGATTTTGTAGTTTGCGGAGGCATCTCATTAGTGCTGGGACAAACATTATCAATAAAACCCATCAAACGGCCGCTTCCCATATTTCTTTCTGCAGACAGGCAGAATAAAGGAAATAAATCGTGATTGATCATGGCTTTTTTCAAACCCATTTTCATTTCATCTTCCATTAGCTCCCCTTTATCAAAATATATTTCCATCAAACTTTCATCATTGCTGGCAATTGCTTCTATAAGTTCTTTATGAAGATTATCGGCTCTTTCTTTTTCAGAGTCAGGAATGGGAAGCTTTTCCGGTTTTCCTCCTGCATCTTTGAATTTGTACATTGTCATACGCAGCACATCAATTATTTCATGAAATCCTGCGCCGGTTTGCAGCGGGTATTGTACAACTACAACATTATTCCCAAAATGAGATTTGGCTTCACGAACGGTTTTGTCAAAATCTGCATTATCATCATCCAGTTTATTTACGGCAAAAATCATCGGGGTTTTAAATTTTTCCGTGTATTCCCATATAACGTCTGTACCCACTTCTACTCCCATCACGGCATTTAGCAACATAACTCCTGTATCGGCTACCCGAAGTGCGGATAGAACCTCGCCAACAAAATCATCGTAACCCGGAGTGTCAATAATATTGATCTTATAACCCCGCCATTTAGTGTGAAGGAGCTTGCTAAAAATAGAATTACCACGTTCCTGTTCCAGTTCGTGGTAATCTCCAGTGGTGTTTCTTTCGGCAATGCTGCCCCGGCGTGTAATAATGCCGGCCTCAAAAAGCATGCATTCCGCTAAGGTGGTCTTACCAGAGCCGGCGTGGCCCAGCAAGACAATATTTTTTACATGTGAAGTATCAAATTCTGCCATGATAAGTGTTTTTAGTTGTTATAAATCGGTTCCTCAGTTTCATTCAAATTATGAGATGTAGAATTACAATATGCCGGATTGTAAGAGTGAGGTTAATAAGTTTCAGAAGTTAATTGTTTTAATTAAACTCCTGAATCAAATAAATTGATCAAAATATTTTACGACATTCGGTTTAAAAAGCTGTTAAAATCATCACGCAGATTCTGTAAGGTGTGATCCAATGTCTGGTAACGATCAAAAAGATGCTCATGTTCACTTACAGTGTCTTCATTCAACTGCCCTTTATGAGCTGCCATTTCAAAATTTACACGGCGATCATGTGCTTTAATGGATTGCTTAAGATCGTGTACATTAATCAACTGAATGTGAAACTGGTTGTGATAATGTTCGACATTCTGAAGTTGATCTTTTGAAAGAGGTTGACTGGCTGCCTGCTGAAGACTTTGTTTAAACTGATTGATTTCATCACGATAGGAACGTAACGACTCTCTCCAGGTGTTACACTCCCCGGAGAGCTGTGAGATGTCTGCCTGAACCATGGGATTTAAATTTAAAAGATGAAGAAATTACTAACCATCGGTTTTCAAAGGCGAAGTGGATTTACATAAATTTAATAATCTTTATTGTAAAAAAGCCTGAGAATCCAGCTTTTTTTTAAGAAAAATAAATATTTTTTTTCGGTGGGAGGAAAGTTATGGCAGATTGAATTATCGCCAGCAGTTAACCTTAATTTTTTTACCTTGTATACCTGGGCAGGGTTTATCAAATTGAGTAATCGGGGATTTTAAAATTTCGGATTTTCCTGATCAAATACCGATATTAGCAGCCCGGATAAAAAAATGATCTCTCAAAACAGCATACAACAAATTCTCGACCGGCTTGATATAGTTGATACCATCGGTGGCTTTGTGAAATTAAAAAAACGAGGAGCAAACTACCTTGGCCTTTGTCCGTTTCACAATGAAAGAACTCCTTCCTTTACTGTCTCTCCTTCCAAAGAGATCTATAAATGTTTCGGATGTGGCAGAAGCGGCAATACCATCAGCTTCCTGATGGAACATGAGAAATACAGCTATATCGATGCACTGAAATGGCTGGCGAATAAATATGGGGTAGAAATAGAAGAAACTTTTCAGAGTGATGAACAAAAGCAGGTGCAACAAACGGGAGACAGCTTATTTATTATAAACAGTTTTGCACAGCAATTTTTCACAAGGATGCTTTTTGAAACTGATGAAGGTAAAGATATTGGCTTGAGTTATTTAAAAGAACGGGGATTCAGAGAAGACATTATCAAGAAATTTCAATTAGGGTATTCACCCGAACGAAGGGATGCTTTTTCAAGTGAAGCGATAGCTAAACAATATAATCCCGAACTACTTGTTAAAACAGGGCTTGTAGTAAACCGGAATGATCAATTGGTTGATAATTATCGTGGCCGGATAATATTCCCTATCCATAGTCATAGTGGAAAAATACTGGGCTTTGGCGCCAGAATTTTAAAGAGCAATGATAAGGCTCCTAAATATATTAATACACCTGAGAACGAGATTTATGTTAAGAGTAAAATACTTTACGGCAGCTATTTTGCCAGGATGGCCATTGACAAAGCAGATGAATGTCTATTGGTCGAAGGTTACACCGATGTAATATCACTTCACCAGGCGGGAATAGAGAATGTGGTTGCCAGCGGAGGTACTTCCTTAACTCAAGATCAGTTACGTCTGATAAAAAAATATACGAATAACCTTACCATTATTTACGATGGTGATCCAGCCGGAGTGAAAGCCGCATTACGAGGCCTTGATCTTGCACTTGAAGAAGGATTAAATGTCAGACTTGTTTTAATTCCAGATAACGAGGATCCCGATAGTTATGTCAATAAAGCAGGTGCATCAGTTTTTTCAGAATTTGTAAAGAAGAATAAAAAAGATTTTATCCTCTTTCAGCTTGATGTATCGCTGAAGGAATCCGGTTCGGACAGTACAAAAAAGGCGGAAGTGGTAAACCAGGTAGCTGAAACGATTTCCAAGATCAATAAAGCAGAAGATTTTACCAAACAACAGGATTATATAAAGCAATGCTCTGAAATTTTAAAGATTGATGAAGGAGGTCTTCATGCATTGGTAAATAAATTTATCCGCAACCGTATTTCAACTCATGAAAAAGCATTGCCCTTTGAACAAGCAAGATTGCATGAAGAGAATGCCCGGGAAGCCGCTACCACTGATTATGATGATGCTACTTTTAATTTATTATTCAAAGATGAGTTGCAGGAAAGAGAATTTGCCAGAGTGCTTATAGAGCATGGAGCCAAAAACTGGAATGACAAACCAATTGCGGAATACCTGTTTGATGAAATACTGGATGAAGGGCTTTTTGATAATACGGATGTTGTAAAGCTGGTGAGAGAATATAAATATACTTTTGAAAAAGTGGGCAATACTATTACAAAAAATCTTTTTGTTTATCATCCCGATATTACAATCAGCGCATTTGCAGTATCATTATTAAATTTTCCCTATGAAGAAAGTGAACGTTGGAAAAAGGAATTCAGCCATTCAACGGGCTATCAAAACAATCTTTTTGAACAGAACTATGAAGATTTTCTCAAATCAGTCAGTGCTGGAAATGAATCACACCTGATGACATTCCTGAAAATGGATGAGGACAGAACTTTTCATGAAGTGGAGTCAGCAGTTGATTATCTCAAACTTAGAAAGATTAAAAGAATGTTACTCGAAAACCAGGTTGATCTTGAAAAACCTCATACGAACGAAGAATATCTGAACCTTAGTCAAACACATGAACATTTAAAGAAAATGGAAAGAGAAATTTCCGGGAAAATGGGAACTGTAATTATCAGGTAATAGCTTGTTTTTTCAACAAAATATCACTATACGATTCTGCAATTAAATCGTCTTCAGTAATTCCAAACTCTTTCAGATAAAAATTACATTGTTCCAATAGTTCGGTTTCTGTTTTATCGGCAAGTATATTTCCGGCTTCTATTTCTACAAAGGACCCCAGCCCTTCGATATCATCAATATGAAATTTGACATTATCTATATAATAGATTTCTCTTTTTTTTATGACGATCATTTTTATTCCAATTGAGTTTTTCAGTACTTCTTTTAACTCCTGTGGGTTTGTGATTTTTATAAGATGGAAAGATGATCTTTTAGGTCCTGCTTTGTCATTCCGATCATAATAAATGAGATTGTTTTCGATAATTCCTTCCCGTAGTTTTAACCTTCCGTTTATTACATTAAAATAAGTGTCTGTTTGATTGTCGGCACCAATGAATTTTGCATTTTTCTTTACAAGATAGTTTCTGATCACATCTGGATTTAAGCACCTGGCTTTAATTTCTACATTGATATGGGGCATAAAAAAAAGTAACCATGAAAATATCATGGTTACTTTTCTTTACCAATAAAATTTTACGCATCCAGGACAGCCGGTTCTCTGGTATCCATTCTAACCAGTTGTTTAACGCTGGTTTTGCTGTAACGTGTAGCACTCCAAACGTGATCCAGAATAACCTGCTCAATGCATCCATAGCCGGCAGAAGTAAGCTTATGCCAGCTGCATTCACGGGTTAGATCAGTTACAATTTTGGAAGTAGATTTTGGCGACGCTACCCAGAACTTCGAATCTTCTTTTAAAGCTGGCATGACCTCTTGCAAAATGCTGTTAAGCTGATTTTCGTTCACAGCAAAAACCAGGGCAAAATCAATTTTACGACTCTTTAAAAGAGGGGTAACATTTTTTGCAAAGGATAGTTTGCTGAACTGTTTTTCGATGGAAGAGGGTAAACCCTGAATAAGAAGATTCCTTTCGTCTGCTAATTGGAGCTTTTCAAAAATCGTTTGTGACATACCTAAAACTTGTTTAAAGGTTTCAGAAACCGCACCGGTTCGTGGCCGGTCCCCTTGTACACAAAAAGCGGACTGCAAAAATACAGTATTTAAAATGGTTAATGGTCATTTAATGAAATAAAATACCACTCAAAATAAAAATGAGTGGTAAAGATAATTTTGATCAAGTGGTTGAGTTGATTAAGCTAATATTTAATGATTCATTGGTTTATAGTACTTTAAAGCCTCATCCATATATTTTTGTAACTGATCAATCCTTCTTCCTTCTGATGGATGTGTACTTAAAAATTCCGGAGGTTTTACTCCATTGCCAGCTTTTTCCATTCTTTGCCAAAGTGGAATAGCTTCCTGAGGATTGTATCCTGCAATTGCAGCCCATCTCATACCAAACCGATCAGCTTCCAGCTCATGTTTTCGGGAAAAGGGTAATAAAACTCCTGCTTCTGCTCCTACTCCATAAGCAAGCATAAAAGCATTTTGTGTTTCTGCCGGCTTGTTCATCAAAGCAACCTGAAGCCCTACTCCAACGGCCTGGGCTCCCAATTGCTGGCTGATTCTTTCATTTCCATGCTGAAAAATGGCATGGGAAACTTCATGTCCCATTACGATTGCCAATGCTGCTTCATTTTGTGTTATTGGCAGTAAACCCGTATAAACCACTATTTTTCCACCAGGCATGCACCAGGCATTTACTGATTTATCTTCCACCAGGTTATATTCCCATTTATACCCGTTTAATTCCTGGCTTTTTCCTATTGACGAATAATATTCCACAACAGAATTTGTAATACGTTGCCCTACTCTTCGTACCATTTCTGCATCTCTATTAGTTGATGAGCTTACAATCTTATTTTTTGACAAGAACTCGGAATATTGGCCTGATGCCATATTCTGTAATTCAGATTCAGGAAGCAGTTTAAGCTGGTTTCGGCCGGTCACGGCATTTCTTGAACAGGAAATAATAAGAAAAGCTCCCAATAAAAAAGTTGTTTGTATCCTGGTCATGGTAATTTTTTTAAATTAATTATTCAATGATTGAGCCAAATCATTTACCAGTGACTCAAAAAATAAAGCGTAAAGTTAATACTTTTTTAAAGTGGGTTGTGGTTTGCCGCATTACGGCGTCGCTGTTTGCGGCGGTCTCTGTATTTAAAAATCGGGACTTTGCTTTCAGCGCCATGCAGAAGTCTTCCTATATTTTTTTGATGCGTAATAAGCACCATTAAAGCAACAGCAATAGCAAATACCCGGTATAAATCTTCCGGTTCATTAAAAATGATAAGTATAAAAAACGGGAAAGCAATACTTGCTAAAATGGAACTGAGGGAAACAAAACGGGTTAAATACAGAACAATCAAAAATACACCTACACAGCAAACAGCAACGATGGGTTGTATACCCATTACCATACCAAATACAGTGGCAACACCTTTACCACCCCTGAAATCAGCCCAAATAGGAAATATATGACCTATCACCGCTGCAAGACCAAGGCCAATCTGCAGGTTAATCATTTGTGATTCGTGTTCAAGATAGTAGGTTAATAAAAAAACAAGTTTAACTGCAATGATGCCTTTTAACATGTCAGCTATCATTACAAATGTTCCCCAATTGGGTCCCAGAACACGAAAGGTATTAGTTGCTCCGGCATTACCACTACCGTATTCCCGTATATCAATTCCAAAAAAATATTTACTAACCCAAACTGAAGTGGGAATGCTGCCTATCAGATATGCCAGAACGATAAGTAAGAGTTCGTTCATTTAACCTTGGTTGAAAGTCTGTTTTTGAACAGACAAGTTGGATGACAAATATAGGGCAATTGAATAAAAACTTAAGCTAAAATTATTCTCCTGGTCATCAAGTGTTAATAAGTGAATTTTATACAAATCCAATTACTTTTGATCAATTTCCTTTCCATTTTTAAACCAAAGTCAACCGCTATTAAAACAATGTCATTATAGTCCTCTTCTATCAACCCACTGAGTAATAAAACACCAGAAGCATTTAATAGGTTAATAAGCGAATGAAAATAATCCAGAATTACATTCTTATTGATATTAGCAAGAATAACATCAAATTTTTTTTCCGTAGAAACGATTGATGTTTTTTTTAATTCAATTTTATTACAACAATTTTTTTTAATATTTTCTTCCGCATTTTCTATACTCCACTCATCAATGTCAATAGCCAGTACATAATTTGCGCCAAGCTTCTCAGCTAAAATGGCAAGAATCCCTGTTCCTGTTCCAAAATCAAAAACTGATTTTCCTGAAAAATCAATTTCACGCATTTGTTCAATCATCATATATGTTGTGGCATGATGACCTGTTCCAAAACTCATTTTTGGGGTAATGATAATTTCAAGTTCTACGTTGCTGACGGGTTCATGAAAATCTGCCCGGACGGCAACAAAATCTTTTACAATTACCGGTTGAAATTGGATTTCCCAAACCTTCTTCCAGTTTTCATTTATTAAGGTCGATATTTTATACTGAAGCTGATATTTGAAAACAATTTCATCCAGCAATGAGTTATCGAATTCATTTGATTTGATGAATGCTTCTAAGCTATTTTCCTTTTCTTCAAATCCTTCAAACCCTGCATCAGACAACTGAGCGATCAAAATATCCCTTTGTTCAGGTTGAAGATTTGAGAAGGTTATTTGTAAATAATCTGACACTTTGCAAAAAATAAAAATCCCCCGGCGTTTCAATCGGGGGATGGTTCGTTAGCTTCCAGCGGGTCTATCTTGTCGTTCCGGTTTTGGAATCAAAGCCTTTCTCGATAATTTAAATTTTCCTGATTTGGGATCAGTCCCAATTAATTTTACTTTAATAACATCATCTTCATGTAATACACCATCTAATGTTTCAAGGCGTTTCCAGCTTACTTCACTAATGTGAACCAGGCCTTGCTTGCCAGGCATGAATTCAACAAAGGCGCCAAATGGCATAATTGATTTCACCGTTGCTTCATACACATCACCCACCACTGGTACGGCTACTATTCCCTTGATCCATGCTTCCGCTTTTGCAACACCTTCTTTATTTACCCCAAATACGCTTACCTCACCCATGTTGTTTATTTCTTCGATATTGATAGTAGTTCCGGTTACACGTTGCATTTCCTGTATCACTTTACCGCCAGGTCCTATAACCGCACCAATAAACTCACGATCGATATACATCTTGATCATTCTTGGTGCATGCGGTTTCACTTCACTTCTTGCTTCAGGCATACATTTATACATCGCATCCAGAATGTGAAGACGACCACGACGTGCCTGTTCCAATGCCTGAGTCATAACTTCCATTTTCAAACCATCTACTTTGATATCCATTTGAACACCACAAATTCCATCACGGGTTCCTGTTACTTTAAAATCCATATCTCCCAGATGGTCTTCATCACCCAGAATATCACTTAATACGGCATACTTATCTCCTTTTGTAATCAATCCCATGGCTACACCACTTACATGTTTGGGAAGCGGCACACCTGCGTCCATCAGAGCTAATGAACCGGCACAAACTGTTGCCATCGATGATGAACCATTTGATTCCAAAATATCACTTACCACCCGAACTGTATAAGCAAAATCTCCTGCCGGCATTATTTTTTTTAAAGAACGCATGGCCAAATTACCATGGCCCACTTCACGACGGCCCGGACCTCTCATCATCTTTACCTCTCCTGTTGAGAAAGGTGGAAAATTATAATGCAGGAAAAATTTTGAATCATAGGACTTAGCCGCACTTTCTATCAATAATTCATCTAAGGCTGTTCCTAAAGTAACAGTTGTAAGCGATTGGGTTTCACCTCTGGTAAAAAGCGCTGCTCCATGTGGAGAAGGCAATACATCCACTTCCATATCCAGCGTACGGATATCTTCTAAACCACGGCCATCCAGACGCACCTTTTCGTCCAGTATCATATCACGTATCACATAGTATTGTAAGTCTCCATAATAAACAGCAGTAAGTTTTTTTGTAAGTGCAGGCATCTCTTCTCCTTCAGGCAAATTCAAACCTGATTTAATATGCCCGATAACTTCTTCCTGTAGGGCAGAAAATTTTTCACTACGTTCAGCTTTATTTAATTTACCCTTAGCTATTTCATAAACTTTTGGTTTTGCAAAAGCATAAATCTTTTCACGGAGAGCCTCATCTTGTTCAGGTTTTTTATAATCTCTTTTCCCTTTCACACCCACCATATCACGCAGTTCTTCCTGCGCCTTTACCTGGATACGGATGGCATCATGAGCAATCTCAAGAGCTTCAACTAAATCAGCTTCGCTGCACTCCTGTGCTTCCCCTTCCACCATCATCAGGTTTTTGTCAGTAGCAGCAATCAAAAATTCAAGATCCGACTCTTCTAACTCATTACGACTGGGATTTACTATAAACTCACCATTTACCCTGGCAACCCGAACTTCAGAAATGATCTCTTTGATCGGAATATCGGAAACAGCTAGTGCTGAAGAAGCCGCCAAACATGCCAATGCATCAGGCATCACTTGTTCATCACTTGAAATTAAAGTGATCAATACCTGTACTTCGCATAAATAATCTTCAGGAAATAATGGACGGAGTGCCCGATCCGTCAATCGGGAAGTCAATATTTCATAATCATTCAGCCTTGCTTCTCTTTTAAAAAATGAACCAGGTATGCGGCCGGCAGAAGCAAATTTTTCCTGGTAATCTACAGAAAGAGGAAAAAAACTTTGTCCTTCTTTCGGCTCTTTATTCGCAACTACTGTTGCAAGGATCATACAATTGCCCATTGACACTGTAACTGCTCCATCTGCCTGACGGGCCAAGCGACCTGTTTCAATAGTAACCATCCGGCCACCCCCTATATCAAATGTTTTACGAATTGGTTGTTGTAACATATTACCTGAAGTTTAAGAGCCCTCTTCCTATCTCCAATATTCGGGACCATCTTTACTCAATGCCAGCTTTTTGAAGAGAACTACTGATTTTAAAATTAGTTATGATATTAAATGAATATTATTTTCTCGTCTAAATTACTATAGTCAGCTTCTGTTGCATCGCACTCTTGTACTTTCTAATCTCTATTCGGCAAATGGCAGGGAAAGAAAAAAACTTAGACAAATACAACAGTTGAAAAACTATAAGCACTCCGTTGGAGTCCCGATAACTATCGGGATAGGGGGTCGGTTTTTATTTTCTGATTCCAAGTTTTTCAATCAACTGGCGATAGCCGGAGAGGTCCTGCTTCTGAAAGTAATTCAGCAAACGTTTACGCTTACCAACAAGTTGCATCAATCCTCGGTGAGTAGAAAAATCTTTTTTGTTGTCTTGCAAATGACCTGCAATCTGACTCATTCGCTCGGTTAATAAGGCAATCTGGCCTTCAATTGATCCGGTGTTCGATTTTTTACCGCCATACATGGCGATTGTTTCAGCTTTTTTTTCTTTTGTTAATGGCATCTTTTGTTTTTTTTAGATTTCATCCGAGTTTACATCCGATTATTTAACGGCCGCAAAGGTAGGGTAATGTGCCTGAAAAACAAAGAAAAGAGGTCTTTTTGATTTAGCTTTGCCAAGGCAAAAAAATCGACAATGGCTCAGGAAATACTTTCAGAAGATACCCGTAATATCCTTGGACTTCAATTGCCTACTGATCCCCGTTGGGTAAACCTGACAGAAAAATCTTTAGAAGAAATTCTTACCGACCATGCATACTGCGAACAGAAAGCTGCAACATCCTGTATATCC
>JAHEZE010000102.1 GCA_023251235.1 Sphingobacteriales bacterium
CCGCTGAAGGGGAAGCACGATGGGATAAAATTGTCAACAGTTTTCTCATTGTGCTGATTATTCTGAATGTAATTGCAGTAATCCTGGAAACGGTTGAAGCCATTCACGGACCTTATAAAAAAATTTTCAGTGATTTCGATACTTTTTCTGTTATCATTTTTTCTATTGAATATCTCTTGAGGATCTGGTCCGTCAACCACGATGTAAAATACAAACACAGTATCTGGGGCCGTGTCAGGTATTTCTTTTCTCTGGGTGCGTTGATTGATCTGGCTGCCATTCTTCCCTGGTATTTATTCCGTTTGCACATATTTGCAGGAATAGGATTTGACCTAAGAGTATTGCGGATTTTCCGGTTGTTAAGAATTTTACGCCTGTTCAGGCTAACTGCCTATATGAAATCAACGCAGATGATCATCAATGTATTTAAGTCAAGATTTAAAGAACTGTTCCTTAGCTTTCTTCTTACCATATTTCTTATTGTCATTTCATCATGCCTGGTTTATTTTGCAGAAAATCATGTTCAACCGGAAAAATTTTCCAGCATTCCGGCAACTATGTGGTGGGCGGTAGTTACGTTAACTACTGTAGGCTATGGTGAAATTTATCCTATAACGGTAATAGGAAAAATATTTTCCATCATAATCATGTTAGCGGGAGTAGGATTACTTGCTTTACCTGCCGGTATAATTACCGCCGGCTTCCTGGATGAAATTAAAAAATTAAAAAACCAGGATGCCCCTGTTTGCCCCAATTGTGGCTATCCTCTTGACGATTTGTACCATCACGAACATCATGATCAAAGAAAAATTACAAACCCGGGAAACAAATAAATAATAAAAAAAAATAAACAAAAAAGGGCAGTGATTAATTGCCCTTTTTTTATTTGGTATGAAATAAATTTTATCAGAAAGGTTTTGCTTTAAGATTATATTTCTCATTATATCTTTCAAACAATTGTTTTTGCTTATCATCGAGGTTAATCTTACGGCCCTGGATAAATGCATCGGTAACATTATTGGTACGCATATCTAAAATATCTCCGTCGCTGATAATAATATTGGCATCTTTACCCACTTCAATGCTTCCGGTTTTATCTGATACGCCAAGAATTTTTGCTGCATTCAAAGTGATAGCCTGCAAGGCTTCTTCTTTCGTTAATCCATATGTAGATGCAGTGCCTGCATTAAAAGCAATATTTCGTCCGCGGGTTTGTCCATCATCATCTGAAATAGAAAAAAGAACCCCTGCCTTCTGAAGCATCGCTGCTGTTTTATATGGCTGGTCCACATCATCGTCATCCAGTGTAGGAAGACTGTGCGATTGTCCGAGCACAACAGCAATGTTATTTTGTTTCAGAAGATCAGCAATTTGCCAGCTATCGCTTCCTCCTACAATTACCACGTCAAAGTTGAATTCTTTTACAAAATCAAGAGCAATGAGTAATTGCTTTACTGTATTGGCATGCACATAAAATTTCTGAGTTTTATCAAAAAGCTTTTTGACTGATTCAAATTTCAGGTTGGTTTCTTTATGTGTTGATTCTGCCAGGTAAGATTTTGCTTCTCTGAAAAATGATTTCAGCTTTTCAATTTTATCCAACCCTTCTTTTACCGGATCAGTTTGCGGTTGCTGCTGTGGACCAAAACGACCCCCTCCACCAAAACCAAACCTTGGTCTGGCCAATAAAGAAGGCATGTAAAAATGCATTCCTTCATCAGTTTTATAGGCTGCATCTTCCCAGTTCCATGCATCCAGTTGTACAACTGAAGAGGTACCTGCAAGAAAACTTCCCTGCGGCACAATGTTGGCAAGCAGAATTCCATTTGACCTTAGCGTGTTGATTACTTTTGAATCTGCATTATAGGCAACTATACTCCGGATATTAGGATTCATTTCACCAATTTCCTGAACATCAGAAGATGCACGAACAGCTGAAATTTCAACAAGACCAAGATTACTAACCGGAAGTATTATACCCGGATATACTTGTTTGCCTTTTGCATCTACAGTAGTAGCCCCGGCAGGTATTGTAATGTTACTGCCAATAGAAGCAATTTTTCCATCAGTAATTAATATGGAAGCATTTTCAATTACCTGGCCATTACCTGTATGAACAGTTGCATTCGTAATCACAGTTGAACCTTTTTGTGCAGGAGCCGGCAATACATTTGCCTGAGAATATGCAATAACCATGGAACAGGTTAGAGCAATACAAAAAAATATTTTTTTCATGATCATGTTATTAATGGTTATCAATATCATTTGAATCAATTACCAGCAAACCATGGCTGTGCTGGTGATCACTGCAGGTTTGCATAATCTGGTAACTCGGTTGTGCTGGTATTACTGCTGCCCCGCTTCTTTTTTCACCATTCATTTTTTTAATTAACCTGTTTCTTTCAACATCAACAAACTTTTGCATTTCCTCATCTTTTTGCCTGTCAAAATAAATGATACCGTCAACAATAGTATAAAGTGATTTTGCATAAATGCTCAGTGGATTATCTGTCCACAAAACAACATCGCCATCTTTACCCACTTTCAAGCTCCCTACCCGATCATCCACATGCAGCATTTTAGCCGGATTAAGAGTTACCATTTTTAAAGCTTCTTCTTCTGTTACTCCTCCATACTTCACAATTTTTCCTGCTTCCTGGTTAAGGCGGCGAGCCATTTCCGCATCATCAGAATTGATGGCCACATTCAATCCCACTTTTTGCATGATAGCCGCATTGTAGGGTATCGCATCTTCTACTTCCATTTTATAAGCCCACCAATCGGAGAAAGTAGATGCATTGGCTCCATGTGCAAGCATTTTATCGGCCACTTTATACCCTTCCAGAATATGAGTAAATGTATTAACCGTATACCCCATCTGGTTGGCTACTTTCATGGCGCTGTTTATTTCACTTTGTACATAGGAGTGACAAGTAATGAATCTTTTTTTATCCAGTACTTCGACAAGAGCATCTAATTCCAGGTCACGACGCGGAGGAGATAAACCTGTTGTTGGCTTTTTCTCTTTTATTAATTTATCTCTTGTATCATTATATGCCTGCCATTCTTTTTTATAATCTTTCGCTCTGGTAAAGGCGTCCACTAATACTTCTTCCACTCCCATTCTTGTATCCGGATAGCGGGTATTACCTCCCGCAGTAGTGAAATTTGAACGTTTTACATTTTCGCCTAATGCAAATTTGATAAAGCCAGCTGAGTTTTTAAACTTCATATCTTCATCATTGGCACCCCAACGAAGTTTGATAAGTTGTGTTTGCCCGCCAATAACATTTGCAGAACCATGCAGAATATGAGAGGTTGTAACTCCACCACTTAACTGGCGGTAAATATTTATATCATCAGGATTAAGGTTATCAGCAATCCGTACTTCGGAGGTAACACTCTGCCCGCCTTCATTAATTGAAGCTGCTGCAATATGTGAGTGTTCATCTATAATGCCGGGTGAAACATGTTTTCCTGTTCCATCAATAATTTTTGCAGATGTATCTGATAAGTTTTTACCAACCGCTGCAATTTTCCCATTCTTTATTAATACATCTGAATTCTGAAGGACTCCTTCTTTTTCATTTGTCCATACTGTTGCATTTTTAATAAGAATTGTTTCTTGTTTTGGCTGTTGTCCTTCTTCCCAACCAAAAGGTAAAAATGGATAAATAACTTTTCCTATAACCGGAGCATCTTTCTTTTTAACACTATCGGGTTTTAATTCAGCCGCTTTTATTAAAGTGGCCGTCCATGTCATTGTATTACCCATGGAATCAACACCCGTTCCATTCCAGTCTTTACCATTATTAAAACCAGTAAGTCTTGTTGCGGATGCCGGCAATTGAGTAGTTTGCCCACCTCCACCAAAGCCACCCGGGAAGCCACCACCTGGTCTTTGTTCCGCTCCAGGTTGTCCGCCTTGCCCAAACTGACCTTTTTGTCTGCGAACCATCGGAGCAAAACTCAGTTTTACATTTTTACCATCGTAACTGAACTTAGTACTCATGGTATCCTTTCCAACCATATTCAACTCACTGTTATTTTTTACATCTAAAGAATATGTTACTGTTCCTGAAGGAGAATTAACAGAAAGAGTATAGGTGCCGGCAATATTTGTCCATGCATCTTCATTGATACTATATTTTTCACCCTGCACCCAATTTTGAATGATGGAAGTTTTTTCATTGAAGAGGGGACCATTAGTAATAAGAAAATTTGCAACCTTTCCTTCATCCAGGCTGCCCACTTTATCATAAACACCTAAAGCTACTGCCGGTGTTTTTGTTAATGCATCCATTGCTTTGCTCTCACTTAAACCATATTCCATTGCTTTGCGAAGGTTTGTCCAAAACTGGCTTACACTTTTCAGATCAGAAGTAGTAAGACAGAAAGGAATTCCACCTTTTTCCATAGCTGCTGGGTTTGTTGGCGCCATTTCCCAATGTTTCATATCGCTTTCAGAAACAAATCTTGCATCATTAGGATCTTCTACATCCTGTGCCTGCGGATAATTCAGAGATAAAATAAAAGTTGCATTGGTTGATTTCATTTCTTTAACCCGCTGGTATTCATTACCACCACCCTTAATGATGTACTGAACTCCAAACTCATCGCCGATTCTGTCTGCTCTTAAATCATTCCATTTATCATTGGCATCAAATATCTGCGGCAGGTTTTGATTGTCATTCCATGCCTGCAAACTGATATTGAGTCCTTCTTCTGCTGGTTTATTTTTATACCATTGTGCATCAAGATATGTCTGGCGGAGTAATGCAATATTCCCCATCATTGAACCGGGATAGCTTTGTGTAGATGTTCCTTTATTAAAAGAAAAATGTGCAGAAGCTTTATCTTTAAGTACTACAAAATTTTCTTTGTCATTTGCCAAAGTTACCAATGTACCGGTACCACGGGCAATACCATCTCTTACATGAGATAGAACTGTACCAAAACCTGCCTCCCTTAAAGGTTTTGCTTTAGTATCATCCACTGAAAAAACTTTATAAGCATCTGCATCACTTTTGATAGCCTGGTTCCAGCCATAAGGGCCTTTAGCATTACTGGTTAATTGTTGAGGACCAAAAAAACCACCACCCCCTTGTGGAGGTGCAGGCAGTGAAGTTCCATAGTCGGCATAAATGTCAATGAAAGAAGGATAAATGTATTTACCCTTACAATCAATTTCTACGGCGCCGGCTGGCAGTTTTAAATTGGCACCCACTGAAATAATTTTCCTGTCTTTAATAATTAAAGTGGCATTACTTAAAGTAGTATTACCATCTTTTACAATAGTGGCGTTTGTGAAAGCATAATATCCGTGACGTGTATCACCGACTCCATTTTCTGGAAATGTAGCCTGACTCATTAGTGTGATAGAAACAGAAAAAAATGCCAGCACGAAAACCGAACGGGAGATAAATTGAGGTTTTCTCATTGCGATTAGTTTTTAGAATTAGATGTCTTTTCGGAATAAAACTTGCGAAAAGGGACGTCGAATGTAAAGAAATTGAACCAAACAATTTTGGTAACTTTATAAAAGGTAAAAAAAACTTGAATTTCGTTTTCTTATAATAATCATCGGCTGAAATGGCTTTCAAACTTTGGTTATCTTTGATTTGCAATAATTTTCATATATGCAAAGGATAAAATCCTTATTAATCATTCCCGATTTCAGTCTATCGCCCCGCATTGATCAGGTAGGTGTGGAGGAAAGAACTTCCCGTTTTACAAAAAGAAGTATAAAAAAAGAAACCAAACTCAATGGATTGAAGTTGGTTTTAAATATGATTGATCTTACTACCCTGGAAGGAAAAGATACAAATGGAAAAGTAAACCAACTTTGTTATAAGGCACAACATTTACATGATGCATATCCGGGTCTGCCAACCGTAGCAGCAATTTGTGTATACCCAAGCATGGTAAAAACTGCAAAGAAAGCCCTGGGTAATTCTGGAATTAATGTTGCTTCCGTCGCAACTGCTTTCCCCAGTGGCCAGGCATCAAGAGATGTAAAAATCCGGGACACAAAATATGCAGTTGCAAATGGCGCCGATGAAGTGGATATGGTTATCAGCCGGGGAAAATTTCTTGCAGGGGAATACAATTTTGTTTTTGATGAAATAGCAACTATAAAAGAGGCCTGTGGGGATGCACGGTTAAAAGTAATTTTAGAAACCGGGGAACTGGGAACTATGGATAAGGTTCGGCGTGCCAGTGATATTGCCATGCATGCCGGAGCAGATTTTATTAAAACATCTACAGGAAAAATTTCTCCGGCAGCTACCATGCCGGTTACTTTAGTTATGCTGGAAGCTATCAGGGATTTTTATTATAAAACAGGTAAGATGATCGGCATGAAACCGGCAGGTGGTATTTCAAAATCTAAACTGGCATTACACTATTTAGTAATGGTAAAAGAAACATTAGGAGAAGCCTGGCTAAGTAATGAATGGTTTCGTTTTGGCGCCAGCAGTTTAGCCAATGATGTGTTGATGCAGATTGTAAAAGAAAAGACTGGTGTGTACCAAGCGGCAAATTATTTCTCTGTTGATTAGAATTACAGAACACTGAAGAGTGCGACGCAACAAAAATTCATAAAAGCATTAAAGTTGATTAAATAAAAAAATATTTCATGCCCAAATCAATTTCAAAAGGGAAAAGCAATATCATCAAACTAAAATTTGATACTTCATGGAAATATGCACCTGCTCCTGAAAGTAAAAATGCAGCAACTATCAAATCGCAGTATGATCTTTTTATTAATGGAGAATGGATTAAACCATCTGGTAACAAATATTTTGACACTATCAACCCTGCCAATGAAGAAAAGCTGAGTGAAGTGGCTGAAGCAAATGCTGCTGATGTTGATAAAGCTGTGACCGTCGCAAGAAAAGCTTATGAAAAGGTTTGGAAAAAAATGCCTGCTAAAGAAAGGGCAAAATATATTTTTCGCATAGCGAGGATCATCCAGGAAAAAGCAAGAGAGTTAGCGATCATAGAATCATTGGATGGAGGCAAACCTATCCGTGAAAGCCGGGACTTTGATGTACCCACTGCTGCCAACCATTTTTTTTATTATGCAGGTTGGGCTGATAAATTAGAATACGCTTTCCCAAATAGAAAAACAGAACCATTGGGTGTAGCTGGTCAAATCATTCCCTGGAATTTTCCTTTACTCATGGCTGCATGGAAAATTGCACCAGCCATTGCAACAGGAAATACGGTTGTATTAAAACCGGCCGAAACAACTTCACTTACTGCATTAAAACTGGCGGAAATTATTCAGGAATCTGATTTACCGCCGGGTGTTGTAAATATTATAACCGGAGCCGGAGCCACCGGGGCCGCCATCGTTAATCATCCTGATATAAATAAAATTGCATTCACAGGATCAACTGATGTTGGAAAAATTATTCAACGGGCAATAGCCGGAACAAATAAGAAAGCAACACTTGAATTAGGTGGTAAAGCAGCCAATATAATTTTCGAAGATGCGCCAATTGATCAGGCGGTAGAAGGAGTGATTAATGGAATTTATTTTAACCAGGGGCATGTTTGCTGTGCTGGTTCACGGTTATATGTACAGGAGTCTGTTGCAAAAGTGATAATCAGAAAATTAAAAGACAGGATTGAATCATTGATTGTGGGTGATCCGCTGGATAAGAATACAGATATCGGTGCTATCAATTCCCGTCAGCAATTAGATACTATTCATAAATACATCAGGATCGGAAAACTGGAAGGAAGTGAAATGTATGAGAGCAGTTGTGCACTTCCGGGAAAAGGATTCTGGTGCCGGCCTACCTTATTTACCAATGTAGCGCAGAGTAACCGGATAGCACAGGAAGAAATTTTCGGACCCGTACTTGCTATTCTTACATTCAGAACAGACGATGAAGTAATTGAAAAGGCAAATAACAGTCCTTATGGATTAAGCGCCGGTGTGTGGACTGATAAAGGATCAAAGATTTTCAATATGACTAAAAGAATGAGGGCTGGAGTGATCTGGGCAAACACATTTAATAAATTCGATCCCTCCTCTCCTTTTGGAGGTTATAAAGAAAGTGGATATGGAAGAGAAGGCGGGTTGCATGGATTGATGCCGTATTTGAACTTAAACGCCCTGTCCCCCTAAAGGGGGGGACTTGGATTGAAAAGTCTTTTTTGTTTTTGATGAAGAAATTAAAATTATTATGAGTAAAACTGAAATAAAAAAGTCCTCACTCAGCATTAGTGAAAATGGTTTAGAGAAAAAGATTTCTTCTAAGCGATTAGAAGTATTGAAAACTTATAAAATTTATATTGGCGGACAATTTCCTAGAACTGAATCAGGAAGATATTATGTGCCTGTAAATGCTGAAGGAAAAAAATTAGCTAATGTTTGCCTGAGTTCAAGAAAAGATTTTCGGGATGCGGTAGTAGCAGCAAGGGGTGCATTTGGAAGCTGGAGTAACCGGGCAGCATTTAACCGTAGCCAGATTTTGTATCGTATGGCCGAAATGCTGGAAGGAAGAAAAGCTCAGTTCATAGAGGAACTGATTCAACAGGAAAGCTCAAAAGCAAAAGCTGTAAAAGAAGTAAATCTTGCAATAGACAGGTTAATTTATTACGCCGGCTGGTGTGATAAATTTCAACAATTGTTCAGTGCAGTAAACCCGGTTGCCAGTTCTCATTTTAATTTTTCTGTTCCCGAACCTACCGGAGTAGTTGCTGTAATTGCTCCACAATCAGATTCTTTATCAGGATTGGTTTCAGTTATTGCTCCTGTGATTGCTGGTGGTAACACATGCATTGTTTTAGCATCAGAAACTAAACCACTATGCTCAATAACATTTGCTGAAGTGCTGAATTCTTCCGATTTACCAGGTGGGGTGGTAAATATATTAACCGGAAAAGTTGCTGAACTGCTGCCATGGTTTGTTACTCACATGGATGTAAATGCAGCCATATATTGTGAAAGTGATCTTGAAACAATAAAAATGATCCAGGAAAAAAGCGCTTTAAACCTGAAACGAATTTCGTTTTATGATAAAGTAAAATGGAATACGGAGGAAGGCCAGTCGCCTTATTTTATTATGGATACCCAGGAAATAAAAACCACCTGGCATCCTATTGAGAATGTTGCAGGGGCCGGAGGAAGTTATTAGTTGCAGAATGGTTGAATTGTTTAAAAGTTCACAAATTCGATAATTGCATAATGATCAAGGAAACAACGTTCAGAAAAACCATTGAACTCTTAAACTCCTGAAAAATCTTTGGCCATATTTTTGATTAATTAATTTCATGAAAAAATTTCTTGTTCTATTTATCACTGTTCTTTCGTTGAATTCTTTTGCACAGGATTCTACCTGGAAAAAAATGGCAGATAGCAATTCAGTGGTCATTCACAAAGATCCCAGGCTTGACCTGCTGATCAAAAAACAAATCCAGATTAATGAAGAAACCAGCCGTGAGGCAAGAAAAATCGGAAAGGGATACCGCCTGCTTGTAATTAATACAAACAAAAGAAATGAAGCGATTGCCGCCAAATCGAAAATATATACAAGTTTTCCGGAGTTAAAAGCCTATCTCGTTTATCAATCTCCCTATTTCAAATTAAAGGTTGGAAATTTTAAAGAGCGAAAAGAAGCTGAAGATTATCAGAAGAAATTAAGTAAATATTTTCCAAAAGGTGTTTATATAATGAATGATACCATCGAAGTAAAACTTGAAAAGGACAAAGACTCGAATACATTTTAATTAGGCTTTTCCTTTCTAAACCTTATTTCAATCTGTATTTTTGCCGGATGATTGAAAAGATTAAAACATTAGCCAGGCAATATGCTCCTGCTTTTATAGAAATACGCCGCCACCTGCATGCAAATCCGGAATTGAGTTACCAGGAATTTGAAACTTCAAAATTTGTTCAGTCTAAACTAAAAAAATTTGAAATCCCTTTTGAAATAAAAGCTACTACTGGTGTTGTAGGATTAATAAAAGGTAAAAATGCCGACAGTCGTGTAATTGCACTCCGGGCTGATATGGATGCCCTGCCCATTTTGGAAGAAAATGATATTTCCTATAAATCAAAAAACAAGGGAGTCATGCATGCCTGTGGTCACGATGTACACACTACCTGTTTATTAGGAGCTGCAAAAATTCTGAATGAATTAAAAAATGAATGGGAAGGTACTATCAAACTTATATTTCAACCCGGTGAAGAAAAAAACCCAGGCGGTGCCAGCTATATGATCAAAGAAGGTGTGCTTGAGAATCCACAACCATCAGCCATCTTCGCTATGCATGTACATACAGGGATGCCTGTTGGTAAATTAAGTTTTCGGAGCGGGAAAGTAATGGCCAGTGCAGATGAAATTTATATGACGGTAAAAGGAAAGGGAGGACATGCTGCATCACCCCATCTTTGTGTTGATCCCATCCTTATTGCATCACATCTTATCATTAGCCTGCAACAGGTGGTCAGCAGGAATTCAAATCCATTTAATCCTTCTGTGTTATCTATAACATCTTTTCAGGGCGGAGCCACTACCAATGTAATTCCAAATGAAGTAAGACTGATGGGCACTTTCCGGGCAATGAATGAAGAATGGAGAGCAGAGGCTCATAAATTGATTAAAAAGAATGCAGCAGCTCTTGTAAAAAGTATGGGTGGAGAAATTGATCTGCATATTGATAAAGGTTATCCTGCTGTTATTAATAACGAAAGATTAAATGAAGCGGCGAAACTGGCAGCAGTAAATTATTTTGGAGAAGAAAATATTTCAGAAACTGAGCTGAGAATGGGCGCCGAAGATTTTGGTTATTATGCACAGCAGATACCCGCCTGCTTTTACCGTGTAGGAGTAATGAATATTGAAAAAGGAATTATTTCAGGGGTACACACTCCTACTTTTAATATTGATGAAAATGCAATAGAGGTTGGAATGGGAATGATGGCATGGTTGGGGAGTTGCATTCAAATATGAAATGAGGAAATATAAACACCTTTTTTATTTATTATTATTCATT
>JAHEZE010000027.1:0-5858 GCA_023251235.1 Sphingobacteriales bacterium
TAATGACGAATGGTAAGCAATGTCAGGTCCCTTGTAACTTTCACATCAAAAATGGCAGAGGCTTCCAAAGCAAGCTTTTCAATTTTATCCGGGCGGTCATCCAGTACACATATAATGCTGATAGCGCCGTTTTGCGTAAGGTTGGGTTTGATTTTTAGTTTTTCAAAAAGATGAAATAGCTCGCCGATTGGTTTTTCTTCTACAAATGAAAAATCTTTAGAAATCAACTCCAGCATTACCTGTTTTTCTTTTACGACAATAATGGGAGGTAATCCTTTCAGTGATTTAGTATGAATGAAAGTTCCAGGCAAGGAGGGATCCAGAAAACATTTTACGTATAAAGGGATTTCTTTATTCTGTAGTGGTTTGATGGTTTTGGGATGAATAACCTGTGCCCCGTAATAGGCCATTTCAATTACTTCGTTATAGTTCAGTTCATGAATTTGTACTGCATCAGGAAATTGTTTTGGGTCTGCATTCATCACAGCGGGTACATCTTTCCAGATAGTCAGGCTTTCAGCATCCAGCAGGTTGGCAAATACAGCTGCTGAATAATCGCTGCCTTCTCTTCCAAGTGTGGTGCTTTCATTTTCGTCAGTAGCGCCAATGAACCCCTGTGTTAAAACAATATCAGCATTATTAAACAAAGGAACTATTGCATTGTGAATGTTAGAATTGGTTTCCTGCCAATTAATAATTGCGTCTCTGAAATTATCATCGGTGCGGAAGATGTCCCGGACATCCACCCATTCATTTTTAATTTCGCATTCATTCAGGTAGTGACTAACGATGGCAGTTGAAAGTAATTCACCTGCACAAACTACCTGGTCATAATAATAGTCGTATTCTCTTACAGGTTTATCGTGGAGCAGCCATTCTACTTCTGTAAAAAAATTCTTTAATTGATCTTCGCAGGCAAGGGAATGAGTAACGAGTAAATACTTTGCTGTATTCAAATGCTGTTGTTTTACCTGCTCAAAAAGTTGCAGGGCAACTTCTTTTTTGCCTGTGTAAAAAGCATCTACTACTTTTTCCAATGCATTGGTGGTTTTGCCTATAGCGGAAATGACCACCAGGATTTTTTGATCGGGAAATTGTTTGAGAATGTTGCCCAATTTTTTTATTCTATCCACACTGTTTACTGATGCGCCTCCGAATTTGAAAACAAGCATATTATTCCTTGATTTTAGATTTCTATTGAGGCGCAAAGATAATAAGTGAGATGTGAGGTTATTTGAAACAGGGAAAACAAAATCCTGATCAGCATTCGTCAATCTGCAACCGGATTATCCCTTATTTTTGTCAGCTCTTACTCAAATAAGTACGCCATATGAATATCAACAGGCAGGTTCTTACGCTGGATGAGTTTACGATTAAACAAATGCGGGATTTTCCCGGGGCTACGGGTGAATTGAGTAGTTTATTAAGAGATATTGGCCTGGCCGCTAAAAGAGTGAATGTAGAAGTAAATAAAGCGGGGTTAATAGATATTCTTGGCGATGCAGGTTCTGTTAATATCCAGGGGGAAGAAGTAAAAAAACTGGATGTATTTGCCAATAACCAATTTACAGGAGTGTTGAAACATGGAATCAGTTGTGCCGGTATTGCCAGCGAAGAGCTGGACGATATTATTATTTTTGATGATGAGGTGAGTAATAACTCCAAGTATGTTTGTATGTACGATCCGCTGGATGGCAGCGCCAATATTGATGTGAATATTTCTATCGGAACCATCTTTGCGGTATATCGTCGTATAACAGAAAAAGGAAAGCCCTGTGGTCTGCAGGATTTTTTACAGAAAGGGATTAATATGGTAGCAGCAGGATATATTATTTATGGCTCCAGCACAATGCTGGTATACGCTACCAGACGAGGAGTAAATGGATTTACATTGGATCCTTCCATCGGGGAATTCACCCTGAGCCATCCTGATATTAAATGCCCCGATAAAGGAAAAATCTATTCTGTCAATCATGGAAATTTTTTCCAGTATGATGAAAAAGTAAAAAAATATATTGACCGGTGTCAAAAGAGAACGAAGGCGGATGGCGGTCCATATACACAGCGATATATTGGAAGCATGGTGGCGGATGTTCATCGCAACCTGATTAAAGGGGGCATATTTATGTACCCGGCTATTACTGATAAACCGAAGGGAAAACTGAGATTACTTTATGAGTGTAATCCTTTTGCCTTTATTGTGGAAGTGGCAGGTGGTAAAGCGACAAACGGAAAAGAAAGGATATTGGATGTACAACCAACAGAGCTTCATCAACGTTCTCCATTTTTTGTTGGTAGTAAACTGATGATGGAGGAGTTGGAGGAATGTATGAAAGGTTAAGTCGGAATTAGGAATTAGGAGTTAGCTTGTTTTAAACTGAATAAATAGTGGTAAATCAAATTGAAATAATAGAATACGAAGAAAAGTATCAGGAGGAATTCAAGAGACTAAATCTTGAATGGCTTGATAAATTTAATCTTACAGAAAGTCATGATCTTTTGGTATTGAATGATCCGAAAGGAACCATTCTTGATCGTGGGGGCTTTATCTGGTTGGCAAGAGCCGGTGATGAAATTGCAGGAACAGCTGCCTTGATGAACGAAGGTCATGGTATATTTGAACTGGCAAAAATGAGTGTAACGAAAAGCTGGCAGGGTAAAGGAATCAGTAAAATGTTAATTGAGACTTGTTTGAAAAAAGCAAAAGAGATCGGTGCAATTAAAGTAACGCTTTTTTCAAATCACCAATTACAAGCTGCATTGAAGTTGTATGAAAAATATGGTTTCAGGAATGTGGAAGTTAAAAATTCACCTTTTGAAACAGCGGATGTAAAAATGGAACTTGAATTTTAATTTATATATGAACAACATCATTATTTCAGTAAAAAATTTAGTGAAGAATTATGGAAATTTCCAGGCCGTGAAAAGTATAAGTTTTGACGTTCATGAAGGGGAAATCTTCGGACTGTTGGGACCTAACGGCGCAGGTAAATCCACCACACTGGAGATCATTGAAACCCTGAGAGAAAAAACAAGTGGCGAAGTTTTGGTAAATGGTTTTGATCTTGATAAACAGCCTGACGAGATAAAAAAAATGATCGGAGTGCAGCTGCAGACCAGTGGTTATTATCCTAATCTCACATTGGTTGAGTTGATCACATTGTTCAATGGACTGTATAACCGAAATGCAGATCCAATGGCATTGCTGGAGATGGTGAACCTTAAGGATAAAGCAAAATCAAAAGTAAAAGAGTTGAGCGGCGGACAGAGACAAAGGTTTTCCGTTGCCACTACTTTAATTAATGACCCTAAAATTGTTTTCCTTGATGAACCTACCACCGGTCTTGATCCACAGGCGAGAAGAAATCTGTGGGAACTGATAAGAAATATCCGGAAAAAAGGAACAACCGTGATTATGACTACACATTATATGGATGAGGCGGAAGTCCTTTGTGATCGTGTGGCCATTATTGATGCCGGGAAAATAATTGTTGAAGATACTCCGGACCGGCTGATCGATCATTTGGTGTCAACAGGTTTTGAAAGACCAAAGGAAATGAAGCATGCCAACCTTGAAGATGTGTTTATTAGTTTAACCGGGCATTCGTTGAGAGAAGATTAATACATAAAAATAATAGTTAACCTTTATGACAAAAATTATTGAAATCGATCCCCGCTATCCTATCGGTGAATATAAACCAGAACCCTTTTCAATTGAACAGAAAATTGAATGGATGGCAGATATAAAATTCCTGCCACTACAATTAGAAAACGCCGTACTTAACCTGGATGAAGCCCAGCTTCAAATTCCTTACAGGGAAGGTGGCTGGACGATTCAGCAGGTGGTACATCATGTGGCCGATAGTCATATGAATGCATATTGCAGATTCAAATTAGGATTAACGGAAGATAATCCAACCATTAAACCCTATGATGAAAAACAATGGGCTGAGCTAAATGATGTTCAGAAAGTCCCCATCAACATTTCACTTACATTATTGCATGCTCTTCATCTTCGCTGGCATGAAACCTTAAAATACATAACCGATGATCAGTGGAATAATAACACAGTTTATCATCCGGCAAGTAAAAAAACAATGAGGCTATGGTACTTGCTGGGTATGTATGCCTGGCACGGCAAACATCATGTGGCCCACATAACTTCTTTAAGAGAAAAGAAGGGATGGTAGTAAAGAAAATAATCAATGATCAACTCTCAATATTCAATGTTCAAATACCTGCCATACTTGAAAATTGAATATTGTTTATTAAATATTGAGTGTTAAAATGTAATCAATGAAATGGAAAACTCTTTCTTCCGAATATCTCTTCGATGGCCTTTGGTTCAAAGTCCGAAAGGACAGATGCGAATCTCCGGAAGGAAAGATTATTGATCCATATTATGTGTATGAATTTCCCGAATGGGTATCGGCTGTAGCACTCACTGAAGATAATAAAGTGGTAATGGTTCGACAGTATCGGCATGCCGTAGAAGATGTTTGCATTGAATTACCCGGAGGTTGTGTAGATGATACTGATAAGAACCTGGAAGAATCTATTGCAAGAGAATTGCTGGAAGAAACCGGGTATTCATTTTCATCGTATGAATATCTTGGAAAAACTTCAGCAAACCCATCCACCAATAACAACTGGATGCATATGTTTCTGGCAAAAGGGGGGAAGAAAGTAAGTGAGCAGCATTTGGACGGTTATGAAGAAATAGAGGTTGAACTGTACAGCATCAATGAACTAAAAAAACTAATCAGGGAAAAAGTGATCATTCAATCAATGCATGTTGCCTGTATTATGTATGCGATGGAAAAAATTAATGAATTGAAGTATTGACTTCGCCAACCAAAAACACACTTCCGCAAACAAGTATCAAATCTTTTTCCGAAGATTTTGTTTTTGCTGCCTGAATGGCTATGTTAACATCCGGATAGACTTCTCCTTTTAATTTAAACAACCCTGCTTTTTCTTTTAATATTCCTGCAGGCAGGGCACGGGGAATATTAGCCTGTGTAAAATAATAATGAGCGGAGTGTGGAAGTTGTGATAATACTTTTTCCACTTCTTTATCTTTCACCACACCAATAATAATATGTAAATCGTGATGATGGGTTAATTCAATTTGCTGAACTATCTGCTTTATCCCGTCTTCATTGTGTCCAACATCTAAAACAATTGTTGGATGTTCATGAATGATTTCCCAACGGCCATGAAGGCCGGTTAGTTTTTTTGTTTTCCGTAAGGCAGTTTGAATTGTCTTTTCATCAATAATAAATCCTTTATTCTTTAAGACTGAACAGGATTCTAAAACGGTCAATAAATTTTTTGCCTGGTAAATACCTGGCAGATCAAGATGATAATATTTGCGATCGGTTTTATGTTGCTCTGCCACTTCAATAATCAATTCATGCTTTTGCCATTTCCAGTCCGTAATAGTTCTTTTATTTGCAAAAAACAGCTCTGATTTTTTTTCCATTGCCATTTTTTCAAAAACCGTTAAACTTTCAGGTATAGTTTCTCCAATCACAACGGGAATTCCGGGTTTTATGATACCAGCCTTTTCAAATGCAATTTTTTCTAATGAATCACCAAGAATATTCATATGATCCCACCCGATATTGGTAATAATGGAAATTTCAGGAGTAATCACATTGGTACTATCCAGTCTTCCGCCTAATCCCACCTCAACCACTGCCACATCCACTTTCTGTTCTGCAAAATAGTCAAAGGCCATGGCGACAGTGATCTCAAAAAAGCTGGGCTCAATTTCTTCAATCAGAGGTTTTATTTTTTCCGTGAAGTCAATAACAAATTCTTCACTAATCTCCCGATAACCATCGGGGTCTCCA
>JAHEZE010000027.1:5958-32858 GCA_023251235.1 Sphingobacteriales bacterium
GTTTTATATCCTGCTGTCTGGAGAATGGCAGCCAGCATATGACTCACCGAGCCTTTCCCATTGGTACCTGCCACATGAATGCTCTTAAACTTTTTTTGCGGATCACCAAGGTAAGCGCAGATTTTTATTGTATTGGTAAGATCCTTTTTAAAAGCCGCTGCGCCAATGCGACTGAACATGGGCAAACGGGTAAAAAGATAATGGATGGTTTCCTGGTAATTCATGCAGCGCAAATGTAGGCATTGCAAAAAAAAAGAGGCACCTGAGCCAGATACCTCTTTTTTATTTATTGACGATTGATTAACCCTTCAATTTGAAATTAAATATTACGGTGCCCTGTTGCCCACCATCAGAACTGCCAAGTTTTAGTTCAAATGCCCGGCGACGTGCAATGTCAACAAGATTTCTGTTAGTAGTGGTAGAGCCACGTGCCTGATAAGTGGCCCCGGTCACTTTACCATTTGCATCAGCTACTACATCCATGGCCACTTTCGCATTTTCATTAAATTCATCTTCAAAACTCTGGTTGCTGATCTGCAAAACTCTTACACCAAAATTTTTTCTTGGTCCATTATAGTTTGGTGAGCCTGGCACACCGCCCGGTTTTCCCTGGTCTCCATTACCACCGGTAATCCCCTCACCGCTTCCTTTTTGATATGTGTCAGCGCCATTGCCGCCATTTCCATTTCCGCCGGTTGTTTTTCCAAGAACCGCTTTGGGTCTCGGAGGAGCAGGAGTCACGACTGGTGTTGCTACCGGATTAGTTTTTACAACTTTATTATCATTGTTTACATTAGTCGCATTAGGTTTTACCACAGAAGGCCTTTTTATTTCAGGGGCATCTTTATCCTTATCATTGGTTTCAATATCCTTAACATTATCTTTTTGTGCTCGTATAGGCTGTGGAGGATTGTAAGCAATTTGGCGGGCAGCAGCTGGTTCGCCGGGCAAAAGTGGTTGGTCTTTACCTGAACCAAAATCGTCTGTTCCTATATTCACTTCCATAAAATCTTCCGGTGTTGTCAGGTTAAGAGCCGGTAAGGGCCATTTTAGAAAAATAAATGTAAGAATCATTGCAAGGGCAATGCCAGCAGTAATAAACGAGGCTTGTTTGTTCTTTTCTCTCTCAAAAGAAGCGGCCATTGTGGTATAATAGTTCATACAAAAGTAAACAGGCGGCTTTGTTAATTCAAATGATTGTTTTTAACACCTGTTGATATAACGATGCAAAGGCCATGCAACTTGCCTGGGGTTTGTTATAAGAAATGTTAATTTTTTGGCTTGCCCAACGAAGCTTCCGCTTTTTAATGCATATGCTTCTGCAAATAAATTTTCTTTGTTGGGTAATTAGCTTTGGTACTATTATCATCTTTGGTTGTGTCACACCCTTCAGGTTCCGGTTTCCTAATGGGCAATTCTCATCCTAGTTTTTTTAAAAACCAGTAGGGAAACAATTTAATAAGTTTCGCAATCAACCACCATCTTTTGCTTATATACACTCTCTTCTTCTTTTTTTCAATGGCATCTATTATTTGTTTGGCGGCTTTTAAAACGGGAACAGTCCAGAATATTTTATTTCCCTTTGCCATTTTGGTATCTACAAACCCGGGCTCAATGCAGGTAACAGAAATATTTTTTTTCATCCGGCCGGCTTTCATATGAAGCCCTTCAAAGTAATTACTCTGAAAAGCTTTTGATGCGCTGTAGGCAGGAGCCCAGCTATTACCCCTGTGTGATGCAATTGATGAGATAACCACTAAACTTCCATGATTCTGTTTAATAAAATAATTGAAACTCCAATTTACTACTTCCACAAACCCATTCACATTCGTTTCTACTGTTAGTTTATCCAATTGCCAGTTCAATTCTTTACTTGGCTCGCCAATACCGGAACTGTAAATAAGAATATCCAGGCCGCCCAGTTTTTTTATCAGAGCTACAAGATGTTCAATATTTTTTTTTTCAGTTACATCAAAACATTCCGTTTCAATTAGTGAGGGATAATGCTTTTGAATCTCATCCAGCAGGTCTTTTCTTCGTCCTGTAATTCCAACCATATACCCTTTTTCAGCATACAGCTCGGCCAATTTTCTTCCGATGCCGGAGGTGGCTCCAATAACAATTACTTTTTTTGTGGGAATCTGCATCTGCAAAATTTTCCCGGAAGTTACTCTGTAATTTGTTTAACTTTAATAAAACACATAGCTATGAGAAAGAAAAACTTTTTCTCCGCTTTGTTCATTTTATTCCTTCTGGTTTCCGCATCAATAACCTGTGCGCAGAAGATTTCAAGTCAAAAAGGTTTAACTACCGCGATTTTCTCCAACACTGCCGGCATAATCAGAATATATCTTCCGGAAAACATTCAGCCGGGAGATATGATTTCTGGCCGCATTATACCAGAACCTAACGGTAAAAATGGAAAACAAGTAGAAAAAAACCTCGATGCTTTGAAAGGTTATACTATCAGTTTCAACAATGATAAATTTCCTGTTGAAAATGCTAAAAAAATATTTAAGGTATCAATACCGGGAGATTTTGGAACCACAGGAATGAATATTTCTCTGCTAAATTCATCAGGAATGAAAGTGTCAGAGCTTAAAGTTTTTCCTTTGAATAAAAAAATACAGATGCCTGGTTTGAATAACTGTGATATTCCGACTCATGCACTTTGTGGTTCACCTCTCAGAATAACTGGCCCGTTTGATGGCGATATGAGCACAACACAATGTTCTTTGGATGGTAAACCCCTGGAGATTTTAGCAGAATCTCCACGGCAGTCCATCGTTTCTATTCCTGCAGATGCGGGGGGCATGCGCAGTTTTAATGAACAGGAAAATGGGAAGACAGTTTGTTCAAAACAAATTTCAGGAGTAGAGATGAACGTAACCGCCGGTGACTTGAATTTAAGAAAGGGACAAAAGACATTTATTGATGTAACTATTACCGGACTTCAGAATTTAAAAGATACGGCATTTCTTTCTCTTAAGAATGTAACAACTGAGGTGGTGGTTATGCTTCCTTCCAATAATATTATTATTCCTTTTTTCCCAGATAGCATTGGAAATGGAAATTTTCAAAAACGATTCGATATTCAAAGCATTAAAACCGGCAGTTTTACAGTAAATGTAAATCTTGATTTGCCGGAAACTGAAACGACAGATAACCCAACCACTACTGAAGAACAAAGCGGTAAATGCGAGTGTAAACCGGGCTGTTCAATCAAAAAAGTAGAAACAAGAGGGGACGAAGTCGATTATACTGCTGATATAATTGCAGAGTGTAAAGGAGCAACCGGCAGGGGTTCAACTAAAGTTCAATGTTCTGTTGTGTCTGTAACTACTGAATGGAGTATTGGCATATCAGGTAAAGATGTTGCAGCCATAAAAGGCAAAGCCGATGGTAAAACCGTTACAGTAAAACTTAAAACCCCGGGGGCATATAATCTTTATTGTAAAGTAGTAGTAACCTGTAGCGACGGATCAGTATGTGAAAGCGTTTGCAGCTATGAAGAGTCTTATATACCTCCACCTCCTACGACAACAGAATGTGGTTTAAGTTATGAATGGTGCAAAGGGCCTTCAATAAAAGTAAAGAGTTATGGATTTTATCCTGACAACGATGCTAAAGATGTTTTAAATGATTTCCGACCCGGAGATCTGATAGGCATTTCGGCGTTTGCAACAGATTTTGATTATCTCATGCAACGCTGTCTTTGCCCGGAAGGTTTAGAATTTAAAAAACATCCTATTAATCCCGATGAAGTCTTTTATGATTGGGAATTAAAAAGCATTGGCCGCGGAGGTCATGGCTCATTGATTACAGATCCTGATCCGGCTTCCAATAGTGTTATTTACCAATTGCCTTTTTGTTATGAGGATTATCCGCTGCTTGATAAAGTTATTCTCACAATTTATAATAAAGGGAAAAAAGCTAAAGATGAACAGGTACAGATTGAATTTACCATTTCAATAACTATCAAGCCGCCTTATTACAAAGAGAAAGTAAAAAAGACATATGGACTGGCAATAAATCTTAGAAAAGAAATTATTAATAAACCTGAGGATACTGATTGTAAAGAAGTGTTGGGTGGTGATTGTGTAGTGCAACCCTGGGTATGGGATAAGGGAAGCCCATTAAGTTACAGTTCTACCATCACGTTAAAAACTTCTCCGGATGCACCACCAGATAATTTGGTTTTGCTTCATACATCAACAACTGATCTTGATAATCTTACATTGAAATGTTTTCACAAAAAGTCCGGGCTGGTTATTACAGAAAAATTGCTGGATGTTGTAGACCCAACTGATATTACCTGGGATATTATTAAAGGTGCAGGGAGTTTTCCATTGGGGAAAAAAGGAAACTCTGTTGTTTTTGTACACAATTATAACCCTGCAAATAAAGATGGAAGTTCAGCAAATGAAGTGGTTATTAAATGTACAATCAGCGATAGTAAGATGCAGGCATTAGATGTAGTTCCGGATATTGAAATAGATAAAACGATTAAACCCCGCATTCAACCAGCCGCATTTGTAGGAGTTGGAGATATTCATTTTTTAGGCAGTACAGAACATGGAGAGTTAATTGAAGCTGGAGAAAGAGCTGTCAAAAATTATGAAGGGGCCGGATATAATGTATTTACAGATTTTGAATGTAAAAAACCAAGTATTGAAAGAGTGTATAAAAACAACGCCTGTCAGGCAGTGCTCATGATTGGACATAGTGATGCCACTGGAGTTGCACTTTCAGGTGGCCTAAACTTTTTTGTACCAATTGATATCCGAACATGGGTAAATGAAAAATGGGGCTGCTTTCCCGATCAAAAACACCCGATTGGAAGAGAACTAATTCTGATGGGTTGTAATGTAGGTGAGGGTGAGGCAGAATGGTATAAACAATATTTCAGACTGGAAAAATTTTATGGAAGAAAGGAATGGGTGTGGAGTAGTGCAGCTTTTTCGTCAATACTTAAATACATTAAAGAAGAACACAAACCATTGCCACCAAGAATACAGGATAAATAATTTTTATTTTGACCGTATAAGTCTGAACATTGACGGCAATCCTGCTAAAGCTCCAATGCCGAGTAAGAGAAATGTATTTTCTTTTGCAAAAAAACCATGTGAATGAAATACCCGGTCAATTACAATCAGGCTGATGGTGGAAATAGCAAAGCCAATCGAATTATAAACAGTCAATGCAGTTCCCCTTAGATGTTCAGGTGCATAAGCAGTAATTAAAGTTGAGAACTGTGGTGAGTCAGGAATGACTGCCAGCCCCCAAACAAAAAATATAAATAGAAAAATGAATAAAGGCAGTTGAAAAATCAATGGTGAAAGAAAACAACAGGCTCCGGAAACAAGCAAAGCAATTGTTGCCACTTTTGCACTTCCAACATATTGGGATAAATAGCCGCCAACAATACAACTGATACTTCCGCAGCCAATGATCAGGAAACTCATCAATGGAATATTTAATGAAGTATTATTTTTTTCAACATACAATTCCAGTATTACCGGAACAAATCCCCAGAAGGTATACAACTCCCACATGTGTCCAAAATATCCTAAAGCAGATTGACGCCATTTTTTTGAACTGAAAATTTTTCCAAAAGCATTCCATTGAAAACCACCTGACTTTTTTCTGTACGGGCCGTCACCAACAAAAAATACCATCAGTAATCCACCAGCAGTTGCTACTAAGGAAGTGAAATATAAAACCGTTTTCCAGGGTAATTCAAAATCTCTGTTCTTTAATAAATGAGGAAATGCTGTTCCCAATACCAATGCAGCCAATAAAAAACCAAGTGCTTTGCCTAAACCTTTTTCATACCAGTCGGCTGCAATTTTCATTCCTACAGGGTAAATTCCGGCGATGAAAAATCCGGTGATGAACCGAAGTGCAAAAAGTGAATCTGCATCTTTTGCCAGCCAGGCAACGGCAGAGTTAGTTAATGCTCCCAGCAGCGAACAGATAAAAAATAATTTCACTGGAGAGAAACGATCGGCTAAAGAAAAGAATGCAAATACTAACGTGCCGGCAATAAATCCAAGCATGACTGCAGAGGTAACAAGACTAAGGGCATATTGACTCAGATGCAGAGTTTGTTTAAGTTCCGGTAGAACAGCATTGCCAACAAACCAAAGAGATGTTCCTGCGAATTGTGAGATTACAATCAGCAGAAGAACATGTTTATTTTTTACATTTTCAGTCAACTTAAAATGATTTCCTGTGTATGTTGGCAACAGCCAGCCCTGTTACTACTATGATAAAACTAATCAAATGAATGGTAGAAATTTTTTCATTTAACAAAATTACAGCGCCTATACTGCTGAACACAGGAATTAAATTTCCAAACAACGCTGTTCTGCCGGCACCCAATCTTGTAATAGCAATATTCCAGAATAAAAAACAAATGACAGATGTTCCCAGGCCAAGGTAAAAAATGGGAAAAAGGGTCTTGTTATTAATTTCAAATCCTCCCGAGTTTTTTAATTCAAGCAGGTAAAACGGAATGACAAGCAGTGTGCCAATCAGAAAAACAGTAAATAGAAAATTTACATTATTCATTTGTGCCGGTTTCTTTTTTGCTGAAACATTATACACGGCAAACGCAAATGCAGCTGCCAGCATCCACCAATCACCTTTTGTAAATGACAGGGTTAATAAGTTTTCAAAATGGCCGTGACTAAGCAGTAAAAGAATTCCGGTAATGCAGATAAGCATTCCGACAACTCTTAAAAAAGTAATTTTTTCATGCAGAAAAATCCTGGCAAGAATTACTGAAATAATAGGAGAAGTGGTGGTGCCGATTAGAGCCATGTTAATGGCAGTGGAATAGTGCCCGGCTACATATACAAATGTATTGAACAGGCTTACTCCCATAATAGAAGTAAGCAAAAAGTAGCCAATATTTTTTTTTACAATCGGGAGCTCGGCAATAAATTTTTTCCAGGCAAAAGGAATAAGAATAATGGTGGCGGTAAGCCATCGGTAAAAATTAAGTGTAATGGGAGGAATAGAATTATTTACCTGTCTTGAAATAATAAAATTACCAGACCAGATGATAGTGGCAAGAACTGCAAGACTAATTCCAATCCATATTTGTTTTTGGTGGAGCTTATCGTTCATCAGGTTTGATTGATTCCATATCTGGTTTCATGGGTGAGGGCATGTGCAAAATCCAATTCAAAATTTCCTCTTATTCTTTCCATTGAAGGATTGAAATAGCCGTATTTCAAATCCGGGAATTCTTCCCGGATAAGTTCCATCAATTGTTTTACTCCAAGGCATTCTCCGGTCTCTGTTACTCCAATTTTACCTAAATACCAATCAGGGTCTATATTGAAATTTCGCCACTGTATCATTTTTAATCCTGTTTCTCTGATCAGTTTACGCAAAGCTTCATACTCTGCCACTGAATCTGTCATTCCGGGAAATACAAAATAATTGATGGATGTCCATCCGCCAAAACTGTTAACGATCTTCAGGCTTTCAATGATGTCTTCAAATTGATAATTATTGGGCCGGTAATATGGCATATAAATTTCCCTTCTTGCTGAATTGGTGCTGACACGGATTGAATTCAGTCCCGTTTCACATAAAATTTTTACTGCTTTTGGGTCAGAACCATTTGTATTAATATTGATACTCCCTTTTGAAGTATGCTTTCTTATCTCAATAATGGCATCACGGATAGTTTCCCACATCAACAGTGGTTCTCCTTCGCACCCTTGCCCAAAACTGATGAGAGGGTATGGCGCTGTTTCAAGATGTGGTACAGTAAACTCTACAATTTCTTCAGCGGTTGGTTTAAATGTTAACCTCTCTTGTGTGGATGGAATGCTTTCTTCCAGTGGTTGAAAAGAAATACATCCAATACAGTTTGCATTGCAAGCAGGTGAAGTGGGAACAGGACATTCCCAGCGACCCATCGCAAAATTTCTTGCTGCCGGACAGTTGTAGGTCTGGCAGCAGTTTTCCATCAGGTGTTTTACAAGACGATTGTGAGGGTATGCTTTCAGCAAATTGTTTGCACCAATATCAATTTTCTTTTTATCATACCCACTGCATTCCTGCCTGATATCTTTTTCGATCCGAACAGCAGGCACATAAAATTTATTATCATACCATGCGGCGGCTGTATAACAAAACAATGGAAGGGTAGGAGCATCCGGATTTGTTTCATAGGCGGATAGATATAATCCTGTATGTGCAGGTGGAATAAAAGCCGCGACTGCCCATCCCTTTTCACACAATCTCATTTCACCGGTTTGCACATCAATGCCGATTCCTTTTCTCCCAGGCAGTTCATATAGTGAGCCTCCTTCTGGTAGTTCAATCCACTCCTCTATTGATACAGGAACAGCATCCCAGCCACTGCGGCCGGTAGAATACAAGGAAGTGTCTTCAAAAATATTTCCCTTACCATCGGAATAAAGTATATATGGAGAGGAGCTTAAAGTCATATCAGTTAAATAAATCAAATAGACAAATGGTCAATGGTTAATTTGACTTTGCAAAAGTCGTTAAATTCTTTTTCATCAATTTTTGTGGATGTTTCGTCAATCAATTGCTGAATCAGTTTATTATTTTTAAAATCTATGGTAAGCAAGCCATCTTTAAGTACTGTATTGCTTAGTTCGTTCCATTTAATTTTTTTATTGAATAAGGAGGGATAAATAATATTTTCTTCTGTTATATGAACTATAAGTTTTCTCAGCGAAACAATACAGAGCATCATAAATAAAATATTGAGAATTCCAACCCACCAGAACCCGTCAGAACCCCATGCCAATGAAAACAGGAAGAATGGTATACTGTAAATCAGGTTTTTGTTTTTTCTTTTGAAATATTGAATTAAGATGATGGATATAACAGCCAATGTTACGAGTATGATTGGTCCGGATTTTTTGAAATGAATTGAAATACTTAGCAACAGTATAGAAATAAAATTTACGGATAGTAATAGCCAGTTAATGATTTTATAGAACTTCTCTTTCTCATTTTTTAAAACTATTTCGTAAGTCATTGCTCAATAGAATTACTGAAAGTACAAGAGTGCGACCTGCCTACCGGCAGGCAGGCGCAAGGGACGATGAACAGAATTTCTAAAGTTGGGAAAATAAAAATCATCCGGCAACAATTTACGGGTAACCCATTCTCAACTCACCAATGACCTTTCACGAATTACTTGCCACCAACAAATTACAAAGTTTAAAAAGTATTCTTGCACTCACGTTGGAGTCCCAATCGGTTTCTCCAACACCGCTTTCATTAAGATCGAAACCAATAATTTTTTTGCCGCTTTTTACAATTTTATTTAAAATATAAAATATCTCCTCTGTTTCCAGTCCACCTTGTACCGGAGTACCAGTGTTGGGGCAAAGTTTAGGGTCAAGTCCGTCTACATCAAAACTGATAAATACTTTTTCAGGTAGTTTGCTTACAATTTCATCTGCTATCTGCTTCCAGGTTTGTCCATCGTAAATCCTTTCTTTCAATTCACGGTCAAAGTATGTGATGACCCTGTAATTGCTGTTGAATATATATTCCCATTCACTTTCACTGTAATCCCGGACTCCCACCTGTACCAGGCGTTCCAGTTGTGGAATTTCTTTTAGTGCATTATACATAATGCTGGCATGAGAATAAACAAATCCCAGGTAAGCATTCCGCAGATCACAATGAGCATCTATTTGCAGTATTCCAAAATTGCCATGCTTTTCGGCGATAGCTTTAAAGTATCCCAGAGCAGTACTGTGATCACCTCCTAAAAGCCCTACCAGTTTACCGCGGTTAAGTAACGAAATTGTTTGTTCATAAACCCAGTTGTTCAAAAAAACGCCTCCCTCATTTACTTCTTTAAGGGATTTTGTCATGAATAAGTTGTCTTCAACAGCATCTCCTTTTGAAATATAGTCAATGTACAGTTCGGCTTCCTTACGCAGGTAATCACTTTTCAATAAAACTTTTCTGTCTATGTCCCGAATGAAGAACCCTTTTTTCCATCCTTCAGGTACATCCGGATCATAAATTTCTACCTGCAAACTTGCGCTGAAAATATGTTCGGGTGCACGGGCTGTGCCGACACCATAACTTACGGTTACTTCCCATGGCACGGGAAGTATTATCAGCGATGATTCTTCTTCAGTGAATGGCAGTCCGAAAATATTGTTATTGGGATTGCCGGCATTGTTGGGGTCAAATTTTTTAGAATCCGTCATGGTCATTTTTTCACAAAGGAGGTGCAAGGTAAGGAGAACTGGGAATTCAGGAATTGATAGTTTAAAATTTGAATGAGTTTTTTTGGTATCGGGTCCAGGTCCCTTATTGGGCTGCTGTTGCCCGTCCGTACCGGCCCGGCCAGACATCGCATTTATCCGCCGAAACTTAAAAGTAAGTGGACACTTTTACGTTCAGTAATTCTATTGGCAGATTCTGCCGCCCCCTCATGGAGGAGATGAACATCAAATCATTCTGAATATTCTGGGTCTATGTGGCAAACCGATTAATAAATTACTCAGATTCTTTGAAGGTTTTTGGCCTAACTTTGCCGATCAAATTCAGGGTATGAAGAAGACTCAAATTGTTTTGCTGGTATTGATTATAGCCGCTATTGCTGCATTAATAAGTCTGATGCCAAAGGGAGGCACTGATTTAATGAGCAGCTATGAAACCATTGCTTCTGCAAAAGAAAAGCAAGGGAAATTTGTACATGTTGTAGCAAGATTGGATAAAACGAAGCCTGTGGAATATGATGCAGTTAAAAACCCGAATTACCTGAGTTTTACTGCGGTGGATTCTTTGGGAGGTACGGTGAAAGTTGTTTATAAAAATGCCAAACCTGATAACCTGGAGCATAGTGACCGTTTGGTAATGAAAGGGAAAATGCAGGGCGATCAGTTTGAATGTAATGAAATATTGATGAAATGTCCTTCAAAATATACAGATGATCCCAAACGCATTCAACAAAGTTTAAATAACAACACTAACTAATTTCAATGGATTATATAGGTGAACATTTGTTGCCGGGAAAAATCGGTCACCTGCTTATTATTATTTCTTTTGTTGCGTCTATTCTTGCCACATTCTCTTACTATAAAAGTTTCCGGTCAATAGAACCGAATGATCAATGGAAATGGAAAAAATTGGCCAGGTCAGCTTTTATAATTGATGCAGTTTCTGTTTTCGCCGTCTTTATTCTTCTTTATTCACTTATTGCCAACCACCGTTATGAGTACACATATGTGTACAAGAATTCCGGGAATGACCTGGAACCTAAATATATTTTCAGTTCAATCTGGAGTGCTTCGGAAGGCAGCTTTTTATTATGGACCATCTGGCATGCCATACTGGGCCTGGTGATGATGAAAACTACAAAAAAATGGGAAGGTCCTGCCATGATGGTTTTATCTTTTGCGCAAGTCTGCTTAGCCACAATGATGCTGGGTATTTATGTATTTGGAATAAAGATCGGCAGCAGCCCTTTTTCTTTGTTCAGAGAACAGATGCCCGATCTGCCATTATTTGGCTATGCCGATTATGTAAGCAGGATTGCTGATGGCAATGGTCTGAATGTTCTCTTGCAGAATTACTGGATGGTTATTCATCCACCGGTTTTATTTCTTGGTTTCGCAAGTACGGTAGTACCCTTTTCATTTGCAATTGGAGGGTTGATGACAAAAAATTACGGAGAATGGACAAAGCAGGCATTACCGTGGGCATTGTTTTCAGCAGCTGTATTAGGGGTGGGAGTAATGATGGGTGCCGCATGGGCATACGAGTCTTTAAGCTTTGGCGGTTATTGGGCATGGGATCCTGTTGAGAATGCATCGCTGGTTCCATGGCTGGTATTGGTAGCAGGCATTCATACGATTCTGATTTATAAACATACGGGCCGTTCCTTACGATCATCATTTTATTTAATCATTCTTTCTTTTATTCTTGTTCTCTATTCTACTTTTCTTACCCGCAGTGGAATTTTAGGTGAAACATCTGTACATTCTTTTGCAGACCTCGGAATGAATGCACAACTCTACCTGTTTCTATATGTATTCTTCTGGTTACCGGCAATCCTATCTTCAATTGGAGCAAAAAATCAAATCATTGGGTTCTTATCAGCATTAACTTTTTTGCTCCTGACAAATTATATCCATCCTGCTTTTTCATTAATCTCATTGATTGCAGCTTTTGGTTTGTTAATAGTGAATCTTGGAAAAATTATTCCTGCCCGGCAAAAAGAAGAAGCAGGTTCATCTAGAGAGTTCTGGATGTTCATTGGTTCTATTATTTTATTTATTTCTTCATTGATCATTATCGGGCAAACTTCCCTGCCTGTTTTCAATAAAATATTTGGAACAAAGCATGCCCCTGCCCAGGATGTTGAATTTTCCTATAACCGTATATTGATTTTCATTGCTTTTATAATCGGAATATTGACGGCTATCACTCAATATCTGAAATATAAAGAAACTTCATCGTCGGTTTTCTTTAAAAAGATCGCCATACCGTTTGTCGTAAGTTTAATTGCATCGGGATTTATTTTTTCTTTTGGTCATATTAACTATGATAAATATGGGATGGGTTTTCTTATTTCCATCTGGATGGCTGTTGCCAGCAGTGTATTTGCCATCATAGCCAATTTTTCTTACATCTGGTTGGGTGTAAAGGGAAGTTTGAAATTAAGCGGTCCTTCCGTTGCACATGTTGGATTTGGAATGATGTTACTGGGAATTCTAATTTCATCTTCCAAAAAAGAAACACTTTCATTTAATACAAGCGGCATATTTGTAAATTTCGGAGAGGGCAGTAAAGAAAATTCAGGAGAAAATCTGACCCTTGTAAAAGGATTAAAAACGGATATGGGAAAATACTGGGTTACTTATGAAAGTGATTCCATGCATCCTAAGAAAGCACAGTGGTATTATAAACTAAAATTTGAAAGTAAAGATGGTAAAGAGGGCTTTACTTTAATGCCCAATGCATTTATTAATTATAAAGGCAACCAGGGATTAATGGCAAACCCTGATGCAAAGCATTACTGGGATCACGACATATTTGCCTATATAACTGCATTACCTGATCCTGAAAAAAATACAGATACTTCTTCTTTTCATAATAAAATGGTTAAAGTCGGAGATTCTATTTTTTATTCCAAAGGATATCTGATCCTGGAAAATGTAAAAACAACCGACAGTTTACCGGTTGAATTATTTGGCAATAATGGAAAACTTTATGAAGCAAGGTTGAAAGTACATTCTAAAACGAATTCTATTTATACTTCTTTTCCAAAACTTGCATTGGCAAAAGGCGCTGAGATTAGTGTTCCAGATACAATTATGTCAGAAAGCCTCGTGGTTCAATTGAATAAGTTTGATGGTAAAACAGCCGAGATTGGTATGAAGGAATCAACGTCTGTACTTCAATATATAACACTCAAGACGTATAAATTTCCTTTCATAATTGTACTCTGGCTCGGAACTATCATTATGGCGATTGGCCTTGTAATCAGCATAGTAAGGCGACTGCAGGTCAATAAAATAGCTGATTAAAATCCATCATTTAACTTTCTGATACAGCATTGGCACTAAAATTTTTGTCTAATTATTGTATTTTCGATCTATGATAAAAGGGAGGACATACAGGCTTATTATTTTGACCATGTTGCTGCTTTTATTTTCAGGCAGGATATTTTCACAACTGGATTCTTCAATTGGTCCTCCACCACCGATTGATATTAAAAAATGGGGGCCTCACGATACCATTATTACACAGGCGATTTACTATCAAAAAGAATGGATGCCTTATAAGGAATTGGAGATGGCATGGGTTACTAACTTGCCACCAAAAAAATTGGCAAAGTATATTGAAGAATGGACCAGGTTGAGAAATGCAGTGTATGTTACTTACCCATATGCCCGTACTTCCGGTACTCTGATGAATGATATTAATACACACATTTATAAGATGCCCGAAAAAAAAGATAAAAAAAAGTATATAAAGACCAGAGAAAAAGAATTGAAAGACCAGTTTGCTGATCCACTTTCCCAACTTTCAGTTTACCAGGGAAAAATCCTGATGAAGCTTATTAACCGGCAAACCGGAAACAACTGTTACGAAATAATTAAAGAATACCGCGGAGGATTTACAGCCAGATTCTATCAAACGGTTGCTTTCTTTTTTGGAAGCAATTTAAAACAAGACTGGGATTTATCAGATAACATGGATCGTCAGATTGAAAACATTGTCAAGGAGATTGATGGGTCCTGGTATAATAATCCTTACAGGCCGGATGGAAAATAAATTCAAGCTTATGAAATATTAAAATGGTATTCTCTTTAGACTTCTTTTTTTAATTACCTACATTTGATTTTCAAAAATTCTTCTAATTTTTAATTACTTCCCTTGGGGGATGAGGTTAATATGAAACTAGATATTCTTGCCATAGGAGTTCATCCCGATGATGTTGAGTTAGGTTGTTCCGGGACAATTATAAATGAAATTAGGAATGGTAAAAAAGTAGGAGTGCTTGATCTTACACAAGGTGAATTGGGTTCCCGTGGCTCAGTAGAAAAAAGATTTGAAGAAGCTGCAAAAGCTGCAATCACCATGGGAGTTTTAATAAGAGAAAATTTAAATATGCGGGATGGGTTTTTTAAAAATGATGAAACACATCAGATGAAATTAATCCAGGTGATCAGAAAATATCAACCGGAAATTGTAATTGCCAATTCACTCGACGACCGTCATCCGGATCATGGAAGGGCTGGCAAACTGATAGCAGATAGTTGTTTTCTTTCAGGGTTAGTGAAGGTGATAACAAAGGAGGAAGATGGAAATCAACAACAGCCCTGGCGACCTAAATATGTTTTCCATTATATTCAGGATCGTTATCATGAACCTGATTTTATTGTAGACATTTCAAATGTATTCGAACAGCGCATGGAAGCTATTAAAGCTTACACTACCCAATTTTATAATCCGGAGAATGAAGATGATGGACCTCAAACCTATATTTCCACTCCGGAATTCCTGGAAAGTATTATTGCAAGAGCAAGAATGATCGGCAAAAAGATCGGCGTAAAATATGGAGAAGGGTTTAATTCAGAAAAGCGGATTGGTATCAGAAATTTTGATGCCTTAGTTGAAATAGAAACTTGATACCGGGTCATTACATCACAAGTTCAATTGATTCCCTTTGGCATATATAATAACTCAAATCTTGAAAAAGAAGCGTAACTTTGCCGGGTTTCATAATCCCATTATTAAAAGTCGAAAATGAAAGTTCCAAAATTCCCCAACATTAAGCAAACATTTTATACTGATCTGAAAAACAGAGTAAGTGAATATTTTGAGGAAGTCAGAAAATCCCCAACAGGTAATTACAGTTTATTTATCAAAGCTATTATATTGGTTCTTAGTTTTATTTTTGTTTATCTGCATCTTGTTTTTTTTACTCCGGCTATTTTGTGGGCTGTTCTTGAATGTATTCTGATGGGATGTTTAATTGCCTCTATCGGATTTAATGTAATGCATGATGGAGCACACGGCAGTTTTAGCAGGTACAATTGGATTAACAGCATGGCTTCTAACTCTGCAAATTTTCTTGGTGCAAACCAATATATGTGGAAAACAAAACACAATATTATACATCATACTTATACAAACATTAATGGTGTGGATGATGATATAGAAGCCCGTCCTCTGTTACGTCTTTGTGATGAGCAGCAATATTATAAAATACACAAGTACCAGCATTTCTATTTTTGGGCAGCTTATTCATTGCTATACATCTATTGGGTTTTTGTGACTGATTATAAAAAATATTTTTCAGGTAAAATCGGGTCTGTATCACTTAGGAAAATGAAACTTTCAGAACATATTTCTTTTTGGTTTTACAAAGCGGCACATGCTTTTATTTTTGTAGGTCTTCCTGTATATATGATTGGCTTTCTCCCCTGGCTGGTAGGTTTCCTGATTATGGGCATGGTTGCAGGATTCGTTCTTAGTATTGTATTCCAGTTGGCTCATACCGTTCAGGACACCCACTTCCCGTTACCCAATAAAGCCACCGGAAAAATGGAAGACGAATGGGCAGTTCATCAAATAAAAACCACCGCCAACTTTGCTACAAAAAATAAAGTAGTCTCCTGGTTAGTTGGCGGTCTTAACTTTCAGATAGAACATCATCTTTTCCCCAAAATTTCTCATATTCACTATCCGGCAATCAGCCGAATAATAAAACAAGTATGCGGAGAGTATGGTATTACATATATTGAATATGCACGGGTAAGATATGCCGTTGCTTCACATATCAGCTTTCTGAAGCTTATGGGCAAAGCCTAGGATTTCAATTTTAAATTTTCCGGCAAATAATTTTCATATTCACTCCTGTCCGCCATCCAATATTCGTTTACATAGCTAACTCTTCAATTTTTAATCCTGATTCAGAATTTCCTGACTTTTATTAAAGTTTATAACAATAGGATTTTACGAATGAAAAAAAACAATGGATTTTAAACTGTTTATGTGACTAACGATTGTTCGGCAGGAGCAGCTTCTTCTTATCTTTGCTACGAAATTTAAAGTTTTATGCAATTTCAATTGAACGAAGAACAATTGATGATTCAAAAGGCTGCAAGAGATTTTGCTGTAAGTGAATGTAAGCCTGGTGTAATTGAAAGAGATGAGCATCAGAAATTTCCAGTGGAACAGGTAAAGAAGCTGGCTGAGCTGGGCTTTTTAGGAATGATGGTGGATCCGAAATATGGCGGCGCCGGTATGGATACGGTGAGTTATGTACTGGCCATGGAAGAAATAAGTAAATGGGATGCCAGTACAAGTGTGGTGATGAGTGTAAACAATAGCCTGGTTTGTTTTGGACTGGAGGCTTATTGTACGGAAGAACAAAAACAAAAATATCTTACAGCGTTGGCACAGGGACAAAAAGACGGGCAACTATATATCGGAGCTTTTTTACTAAGTGAACCCGAAGCGGGTAGTGATGCAACAAGTCAAAGAACTACTGCTGAAGATAAAGGAGATTATTATTTACTTAATGGTACCAAAAACTGGATCACTAATGGTAATTCAGCTTCGGTATATTTAGTAATGGCACAAACAGACGCAAGTAAAGGAAGCAGGGGTATCAATACTTTTATTGTTGAAAAAAATTGGCCCGGAGTTACTGTCGGCGCTAAAGAAAATAAACTGGGTATCCGTGGCAGCGATACACACAGCATCATGTTCCAGGATGTAAAAGTTCCAAAGGAAAATAAGATTGGTGCAGATGGATTTGGGTTCACCTTTGCTATGAAAACATTGGCTGGTGGAAGGATCGGAATTGCATCACAAGCACTGGGCATAGCAAGTGGCGCTTATGAACTGGCAAAAGAGTATTCCAAACAAAGAAAAGCATTTGGTACTGAGATCATGAACCACCAGGCCATTGCTTTTAAACTGGCTGATATGGCCACCCGGATTGAAGCGGCAAGACTACTTTGCCTTAAAGCAGCATGGGAAAAAGATAATGGAATGGATTATGCTCTCAGCAGCTCGATGGCTAAAGTATATGCATCAGAAACAGCCATGTGGGTAACTACGGAAGCGGTGCAGATACATGGGGGGTATGGCTTTGTAAAAGAATATCATGTCGAAAGATTAATGAGAGACGCCAAGATCACACAGATATATGAGGGTACCAGTGAGGTGCAGCGGATTGTGATCAGCAGAACGATTTTAAAATAATGCATAAGCTACGAGTTTTGAGCCACGATCTAAAAGCCGTGGCTTTTTTCTTTCCGAAACTTTGCGATCTTAGCAACTACTTAGGTTAAAAAATTTATTCATGCCGGTAAATGTTCAGAATTATAAAGAGGTCATAAATGAATTGGGAACTCATGTAACTCTTGTTGCTGTTTCTAAAACCAAACCCATTGAAGAAATATTAGAATTGTATAGTCTGGGCCACAGAGATTTTGGAGAAAACTATGTTCAGGAGTTAGTTGAAAAAGCAGAATTGCTTCCGAAAGATATCCGATGGCATTTTATCGGGCATTTACAAAGTAATAAAGTAAAAAATATTGCAGCTTTTATACATCTCATTCACGGTGTGGATAGTTTAAAACTGTTGACAGAAATAAATAAGCAAGGTAAAAAAAATAACCGGGTAATTAATTGTTTATTGCAAGTTCATATTGCACAGGAAGAAGCCAAGTTCGGATTAAACGAGGAAGAATTACTTCAATTACTCAATGGCTCAATTTCCCAATTACGTAATATAAAAATTTGTGGTTTGATGGGCATGGCCTCATTAACGGATAATATGGACAAAGTCAGATACGAATTCCATTTTCTGAAATTACTATTTACCAAACTCATGACTCACGACTCACAACTCACGACTCTTTCTATGGGCATGAGTGGCGACTACAAAATCGCCATCGAAGAGGGAAGTACAATGGTAAGAATTGGCAGCCTGATTTTCGGGGAAAGAAATCAGTAAAGTGTTTTTATGCTTTCCTGCGGGTTTTATTTTTCCATGCCATACATAATCCGAATATCAGCGCTGTTATTACAAAGCCAAGCATAAAAAGAACCGCTTCACTCCATCCGTACAGGTCATTATTTTTTAACCAAATAATAAAATAGACCGGAAGATTGGCAAGTAATATAAGACAAGCCGGAAACCAGATAAATTGTTTATCTGCATTGACAATTCTGTTTAAGAATTTTAAAACAGGTAGGTAGATTAACGGAATTACAATAATGCAGCCGGCCAGGGTCAGCACTGTAAAGCTGGTAATATCTATAATGCCAAATTGTTCATAAGAAATGAAAGCGGCAACAAGGATAATGAACATTCCACTGAGCCAGGATAAAAGAAATGACAATAAGATTATCATAAACATTTTTTATGCAAGAATAGTTTGTCTATAAGGGCTTCCTTGGAGAAGTTTGTTTTTCCGGTTATTCAATACCCATTTCAAAAGAAAAAAAAGGATTATGACCGATGCTCCGGTCAGTATGGTTACTAAGAGATGCACCTGCCTTGTAAATTGCTTTGCTGGTTCACCAACTCCAGTTAATTCTTCTTTACTGATCTTTCTTGCCCTTGTTTCATTCGTCACAGAATATTCCAGTAACCACATGTTACCATCGTTATCAAATAAGCCACTACAAACTGTCCAGAGTGAATTGGAGTAGAGTATTGTTTGCACTTTGCCATCAGGGCTTATGCGGATCACTTTCTTTGCATCGATCATGGCTATGTAAATATTATCAGCGGCATCTGTCCAGATACCATAGCTGTCATAATTGTGACCCATGATGGAGAAACCCGTTGTTTTACTATTTAAATTATCTGCCAGCACGGAGAAATTTCCGTCCGGGGATAATTTATGCAGCTTATTATTTTCTGTAAAATAGATTGTTCCGTCAGTCGAAGCATGCAACCAGCCTATAAATCCAAATTTCCCTTCGAGCAGCTTACTTATTTTACCATCTGGGTCTTTCTTCATTATTCGGGAAACAGTGAAACGTTCTACCCAGTACATATTTCCGGAAGAATCTCTGACAAAACTGTAATCCTCCCGAAATCCTTCCGTTGGTTCTATTACTTTTGCCAGCTCACCAGTATTCTTTAAGCGCCAAACATAATATCCCCAGGTATTTTGCTTTTCCCCATTATACCAAAGATGCTCGCCATATAAATTATCCTGTGAGTCGATGTACAGCTCATGGGTATGTACGCCGCTTACCACAGAGGTTTTTTCTCCATTTGGAAATACTTTCCATACTTGTTTTAAATCTGTATAATAAATATTTCCCTTACTATCTTTTACGATACCGATGCCGGGATGAGCAGAAAGGTTTTTGGCACAAAAAAGAAAAATGAAGATGGCTAAGAATTTTTTCATGGCTATACTCTAATCAAAGTTTTTTAAAATTGACTTCAATGATTCATCAGAATAATCCACATTCACCCATTTTGCGGCTATTTTCCTTTTCTTATAAACAAAAACCGTGTTCTCTGCTTTGGGATTGATCTTAAAAACACCGCAGTTTTCTTCATCCACAGGAGAAGGCACCCAGAGTAACGCTACCTTTTTCAAATTTTGCTCATCACACCACTTCTTTAATTTCCCCTGTAAGATATTCCGTCCTGTTGCATCATTGCTGTTGTAGTCAGGATTCATATAAATGATAAAAACACGAAGACTCTTTTCGCCCCGGTGTTCCATTTCACCTTCAAGGATACTTGCATAATGCTTCAGTTTGTCAATATGCGTGTCATTGAACCAGATCATAATGCCTTGTCCATATCCATATTTACACATGGGGCAAACATGCTTCCCGGCATCGGCGCCGGAAAGATGTAAAGGATCAATTGCCGGACAATTGTCGCCTAATTCTAACCCAGACTGAATGCCAGTGATCTTTGGTAAAGGATAATCCGGAATATTTCTGCCGAGATAAATATCTCTTTCTCCATACAACAACCCATCTTTCTCTTCCAAATTCATAATTCCGTTTCCGCCATAAAGCTGCTGCTTTTTCCTTTCTGCAGTTGTAAGAAATTTATCATCATCAAAAAGATATTCATCAATGTAATATTCATTTTTATCCGGCTCTTTAAGGATGGGATGAATATGTGCCGGTACATTAGTGCCAGGGTAATGCCCGGGTTTAAGTGTATAAAATCTGTATTCACCTTTTGCATTGGTCTTCATCCATCCCCGGATATAACCATGACGACGGGCCCAGCCAGTTTGACCTTCTTTGGGTGAGTAATGACCCGTCTGATCTGTGTGATATACATATAATATTATGTTAGGTGCAGGAGTTATTCCGTCTGCTTTGTAGATCACACCACTTATCACCATCTTAGGGCCATCCTCATTGAAGTCGGGTAATGTATCAATCCAGCTCAGTTTATCAAACGAAGGCGTCTGCTGGTAAATGGCTTCACAACCTTCGCAGGGTCCTCCTATATGGGTTTTGTTTTTTTGCTTTTGATTATTTGAATTGTTATTCTGTCCACATCCGGTAAATGAAAAAGATGAAATAATGAGAAGAAAAAACAGTGATTTCATTTCTTTTGATTTATAAATATAAATATCATCTGATTCCATACTTTCAACAAATACTTTACATGATTGGGAAAAGTTGCTTGATGACGGGAAAGTATCCCTTTCGTCAGTTAATACCCGCATATAGTGTAATCTCTTTTGCCGTCAGGAAATCGTAATTTTATTTTACACATGCATAACGCTTCTTTCTTATTGAAATATAAATTGCACCATTTCTTTTTCTGGCTGCTACTCATCGGACTTTGGTTTATGCTGAGGTATGAGGATTATTCCACACCCGTCATTGCTTTCCGGGTAACCCTGATCAAGGTAGTTGATCTGGCCATCATGGTCTATATCACTAATTATTTGCTTATCCCTAAACTTCTTTATAGAAAGAAATATTTTTTGTTTACAGTTCTCTTTATAGTTATGATAATTGCGAGCAGTGTTTATAAGATGAACATTATTGGGCATGTTACTAATAATCCCTTGCTGCTGAATTTAAAGGGCAATCTGAAAGACAGACTTTATGATAATGTAATTCCTCATTTCTTTCTTGTTATTGCCGGTGCTGCTATAAAACTGATGTTTGACCAGCTTACACTGCAAAAGAAAATAGCAGACATGGCTAAAGACAAGGCCGAAGCGGAGCTTAATTTTTTAAAATCACAGATCAACCCGCATTTTCTTTTCAACTCATTGAATTCTGTTTATTTTTTAATTGATAAGAACAATCCTGAAGCGAGGCAGACACTACATAAATTTTCGGATATGCTCCGTTATCAGTTATATGAAGCGAATGGGGAAAGGATCCCTATTGAAAAAGAAATCAGCTACCTGAAAGATTATGTGGACCTGCAGAAATTACGGAAAGATGAAAACTACCAGGTGCAATTCAATTGTGCTTCAGGTGTAAAAGGTTTTTCCATTGAGCCTTTATTGTTGATTCCTTTTGTTGAAAATGCATTTAAGCATATATCACATAAAAGTGGTCTGGAGAATTTTGTAAAGCTGGATATGAATCGAAGTAACGGAATATTTGAATTCACCGTAGAGAACTCAAAGGAGACAGGAGTACATCATACAGAACAGCCCGGAGGTATCGGGTTAAATAATGTAAAAAGGAGGTTGGAGCTTTTGTATCCGGGTAAACATGAGTTGGGAATTGAAGACAACGAAGAGAATTATAAAATCAGTTTAAAACTTAAAATATGATAATTCCTGCAAGGCAATTAAGAAAAAGAAAAATGTTTAGACAATTCAAAGTCTTATTAATAACTGTTTTCTTATTATTGGTCGTTGGAATTATTCTGACATTTCTAAAATAATATTTTTTATAAACACTCATGATCAACTGTATCATTATAGATGATGAACCACTGGCAAGGAAAGGATTGAAAGAATATATTGCGGATGTGGACTTTCTCCATCTTGTTGGTGAATTTGATAATGCTTTGAAAGCAACTGAGCCTTTGAGCAGGGGAGAAGTGCATCTTCTTTTTCTTGACATTCAAATGCCTAAAATTTCCGGCTTAGATTTTCTTAAGACACTGCAACATTCACCACCGGTAATTTTTACAACTGCCTTCCCTCAATTTGCGCTGGATGGTTTTGAATTGAATGCTTTGGATTACCTGGTGAAACCCATTTCATTTGACCGCTTTTTAAAAGCTGTTCTCCGGGCAAAGGAATATTATGAAATAAGAGAGGTTAATGCGACAGATGCTGGTCAGGTCAGGTCTGCGATAGACTATTTTTTTATTAAGGCAGATAATAAGCTTGTAAAAATCCGGTTTGATGAAATCTTATTCATCGAAGCCCTTCAGAATTACGTGGTCATTCATACAAATGAAAAGAAATATATTACTTATCTCACATTCAAATCTGTGGAAGAATATCTTTCCGCATCTCTTTTCATCAAAGTACATAAATCCTACATTGTTGCGGCCGGTAAAATTGATAGCATTGAAGGCAATAATATCCGTATCGGTACGCATCATATCCCCATCAGCAGGAACCTGAAAGAGGAAGTGATGGATAAATTATTGCAGGGGAAATTCCTGAAGAGATAATTTTAACATTCCACTCAATGCAGTTGGAGTGAAGTGAATATTTTAAGATTTATCTTTATTTCATGAAGCAAATTTTCATACTGCTGTTCCTCGTTCCTCTTTTTACACATGCTCAGGATTGCACCCTGAAAAACGAAAAAGACCGGTATAACCAGGATCCGAGATTGACAACAGGGTTCAAATCCCTGGGTGCTGGCGCAGATAAATTTTTACTTTCTGTTTCAGCTGATAAAAAAGAAGTGGATTATTTTTTTGCCCTGGATAAATCAACTATGTGTTTCAATGATTATGCAAGAGCAATGATCACTTTTGAAAATAAACAAAAGGGAAATTACCGGAATGGAGGCACTACCAATTGTAAAGGGTATTATCATTTTATTTTTCCCAACCAGGCCAACCTGAATGCTAACCTGACAAATCTTTCCATAAAGAAAATAGTTACGATACAATTCTCAAATGCTGATAATGTCAAAAAAATAATCACCCTCCGGCCGGAAGATCAGGAGGAAATAATTAAAATGACAAGCTGTGTTCTGAAAGAACTGGAGAATTTGAGAATTGATACCTGGAAACCCAGGCAATAATATCAACAGGAGTTGATCTTAACTTCCCCTTTGCGATCCGGTGTTTTGCTGCTTGCTTATAAACCCGGATTTTGGTTTTTGAATAAACTTGGAACCCGGGTTATTAGCGGGGTTATTCTTTTTGTTTCCCTTTTTCTTCCCTTTACTGTTCTGTTGATTCAATAATGACATGGAATAATAGATTTTATTTTACAAATATAGTTATAAATAAAAGGAGATGTTGAAATCAATTGGATTATCATATCAGAAAAAAAAATATTCAGATTGTTTCGTGGCGGCCAGCCTATAAAGACTTTGGTTCTTCGCAATTGATGCCTTACCTCGTTGCATTGAACAGTGATGATTTTTAAGCATTATTTGAAAAGCATAATAGTATTGTTGCATTTTGTCATGCCGGGGGACTAAGTATCTCTTGAGGATCGTTTGTTGGTGGTGGCTGCACTGCAAGGCTTGGCGAAATACCATCAAAGGAGTACAAAAACATTATTAGCCTGGCAATAGTACTATTATGAACTTCTGTTGAGTCACTCCCTTCATCGTGTATTATTCTTATATATTACCTGAGTTAAATGACGTTATTTGTTCATCAGTTCCAGCTTTGCAAAAAAATCAGAAAACATCAGGTTGATATCTAAACGGGAATACACCCTGATATTGCGACCATTGTGATTAAACTCATAAGCTCCCTGTTCATTAACATGGGGCGCCATTTTAATAACATACTCACTGGATGAGGGGTCTGCTTCAAAGGAGGATTGCAAGGCAGTAAGTAATACCAGGGGGCTATCGCCAAGGATATAGGTTTCTCCCAGGTTTAGATATTTCTGAATCCACGTCATCAGGTTTTCTAATATACCGCTCAGGTAACTTCCCACTTTACCTTGCGGCTTCACTTTCAACAGCAGTTGTGAATACGGTAGTATGGCTTGCCGGTATGCATTTCTTGGCACCTGCCATAATGGTACAGCAGAATGGTTGAAGATGACCCTTGCAGCAGATATATCAATATTAAGATTGTATTCCGGACTGGAATAATTAGGTGGCGGGAGTGCCATATCAGTATACTCAGGACCGCCAATCCATACTAAGGTAAGTTTATCAGTAATTTTTGGATCGGTTAACAAAGCAGATGCGATTTCAGTAAGCCCTGCTCCGCAAAGTATATATAAGGGTAGTTTTGTGTCCGTACGCAAAGCTTCTTTAATAATAAAGTTTACAGCTTCACTCTTTACCGGTGTACTGTCGTTCACCATAGCAGTGTTTGAACCGGCAATGACGGGGATATTATTTTTTATATCCATTACCTGCAACAATTCTCTGGCTTTGTTGGCAGCATTTTGTGCCTGGGTTTTTGAGTTATCAAATCCATCACCTGCTTTGAGGTGCGAGCCGATGATAGCTCTGACTTCTACTGAAGGAGATAACAAAAGCTGTGTGAGTGCGAACAAGCCATCAGGGTCACCACCAAAGTCATTGTCAATAATAACCCTCATTCTTGGTGTCACCGTGGTTTCACCAATTATTTTTTGACTAAAAGCTGGGAATGAATATCCGAGTAACAGCAAAAAAATGAAGCAGGCATTTCTAATCATAAGCTTACTATTATCTTGCTAAGATAATTTATTAACTTAAACTGGAGTGCTCAGTTTGTCAGGGTTTTTCGAAAGAAGACCCCGGACAGGCAATCAAAAAAATCCTGAGTCACTCCGTTAGAGAGAGTGGCTCAGGATAACCCTGCCTGCGGCAGGCAAGCATCGAAGTTTTTTTATTTTCCGAATATAGCGAACAACTTGTAAGATGATGCTGAACTTCAGTATGCGGAAAACAAAATCATTTTTTGGGTGTTATAGCATTCATCATCCCGCCTACATCAAAAAACTCAGAGCCGGATACCACTTTATTATCCTTATTAAATTCATAAGTGCCATAAAAATTAACCGAGGTCTTTACTCCTGACTTATGAACTGCATCCCAATTGCCATAATATCTAACACTTCCATCTATTGCGTAAGTAGAATCAAGGCCGGGCAGGAATATAGCATTATTCAATTTTAGATTGTCCCAGTTGTTAATGTAATAGTTTAGCGCTTCTTTCCAATGAGCTTTGGTGTGCAAAGTATCTCCATAAGTTGGGGAAATCCAGTTGGCAGTGTCCGCAAGACTGGCCGCCCAGCCTTCAATGTCTTTCTTTTCAAATGCAGCAATGCTTGTTTTCAGCACAGCGAGGTTCTTTTCATACAGCGACATCATGCCTGCGTTTTTTTTGGCAGACTCATCTTCCTTTTTGTCTTTGTCGGTACAGGCTGCAAATAGCAACGCTGCCATGGGAATCAATAATAGCTTTTTCATGCAAGTAGTTTTGGAGTTAAAAATGGGATGAACTATTAAATATAGTCAATTTAATATTAAGTGATTTTCAGAGAAATCTTTCTGTTTGTCATGGGTCTTTCGAAAGAAGATCTCCGGTCGGATAAAAAAATAATACTTGATGAATAGCGAACAGAACTCTGAATTGTGCCCCTCGCTTTGCTCTGGGTAAACTGTGCTACGGAAGCTCATTAGTAGCACAATAGCTTGGTACATTCCCTCGCTTCGCTTCGGGATGACAGCCAACACACATTCCTTATCTTTACGCACTTATGTCAGAAGAAAAATCATTAAATTTTTTAGAAGAAATCATTGAAGAGGATCTTAAAAACGGAAAGCATAAAACCATTGTTACCCGTTTTCCGCCCGAGCCGAATGGTTACCTGCATATTGGTCATGCCAGCAGTATCTGTCTCAATTTCGGTCTTACAAAAAAATATCCCGGCTATACCAATCTCCGTTTTGATGATACTAATCCAACAACTGAGGAAGTGGAATATGTGGATAGCATTAAAGAAGATGTACACTGGCTGGGTTTTGAATGGAAAAATGAACTTTATGCTTCTGATTATTTTGACACACTATATGAATTTGCAGTGAAGCTGATAAAAAAAGGTTTGGCTTATGTGGATGACAGCAGCAGTGAAGAAATGGCAGCAATGAAGGGCACGCCTACCGAGGCGGGAAAGAACAGTCTTTACAGGAACAGGGCAGTGGAAGAAAACCTGGAGCTTTTTCAAAAGATGAAGAATGGAGAGTTTGCAGATGGTACTCATACTCTTCGTGCCAAAATTGATATG
>JAHEZE010000103.1 GCA_023251235.1 Sphingobacteriales bacterium
ATGTCAGAATTCCTGAACAGTACATTTGATATAGTAGATATTACTGTAGAAGATTATCTAAAAAGAAATTTCGAAAATCTTGTCATCAGTTTTGGCTGTACCGGCGGTCAGCACCGCAGTGTTTATGCTGCCGATGCCATGGCAAGGCATTTGAAAAATAAGTTTAAAGTAAAGATTGAGCTAAAGCATTTGATTCAGGATGAAAAAAACTGGATAAACAAAATCGATAATTAAATAATGGAGAATTAATAGTGGGGAAATTATCCGTTATCAGTTAATCAATTTTCTATTCATATGAAAGCAATAATTTTTTCTGCTGGCCTGGGTACAAGATTTAAACCATGGACTGACAAACACCCCAAGGCGCTGGCTATGGTGAACGGCAAATCTTTGCTGCAAAGAAATATTGAATACCTGCAAAAGTTTGGCATCAGAGAAGTAGTAGTCAATGTGCATCATTATGCTGATCAGGTAATAGAAGCAATAATGAAAAATAAAGGCTGGGGCAGTGCTATCAGCATCAGTGATGAAAGAGAAGAATTGCTGGATACGGGCGGGGGCTTATTAAAAGCAAAAGAGTTTTTTAATCCGGGAGAAAAATTTATTACCTGCAATGCAGATATCCTTACTGACCTTGATATAAATAAACTTATTTCTTTTCATGAAAAAAATAAAGCGCTGATTACTTTCGGCGTCACTAACCGCGAAACTTCCAGATATCTGCTATTCGATAAAAACAATCGCCTTTGCGGATGGAGAAATAATAATACCGGTGAGGAAAGAAATGCAATGTTGCTTTCATCAGAGGAAAAAATTCAAAAGGCTTACAGTTGTGTTGTTGTTTTTGAATACGATATATTCCGGCTGATGGAAGAAAAAGGTTTTAAAGGAAAATTTTCACTAATAGATGTATACCTTGCTTTAGCAGCCAACCACATGATAATTGGTTACGATCATAGTGGCGACAGGCTTGTAGATGTGGGCAAAACGGAGAGTATTGCCATCGCCGAATCAATTTTTCCATAAAAGAATGTAAATACTACTTCAACGGTACAATAATTATTATCCTTTTCATTTATTTTACACGCCAATTATTAAAAATAAAAACAACACATGAAGAAGATTTTTGTAATCCTGATTTCATTTGCTTTTTCTTTTTCTCTTTTTGCACAAGAAACAACCTATGATCAGCGGGAAGCATTCAACCCTCAGTTTTATCCTTACCCCGGAAATGATTTCCGTAGTGCAAGCGGCGAGCCGGGACCTAAGTACTGGCAAAACAAGGCTGACTATAAAATAAATGCTACCCTGGATACCGGTGCACATAAAGTAAGCGGCGATGTAGAAATCAGTTATACTAACAACAGTCCCGATAACCTGAAATTTTTATGGTTGCAACTGGATCAGAATATTTATAAAAATGATTCCCGTGCTTCTTATACTACTACGGAAGCAGGCGGCCGCTGGGCCAATGCAAAATTTACTGATGGCGATATTATCAAATCCATTTCGGCAGAATACAATGGAAAATCGTTTACCCCCAAATACAATATAACCGATACAAGAATGCAGGTATGGCTGCAGGATTTGCTGAAGGCTTCCGGTGGTAAAATAAAATTATCTATGAAATTTGAATTTACTATACCGGAATATGGAACAGATCGTATGGGAAGATTAAAAAAGAAAGATGGCTGGATTTATGAAGTGGCACAATGGTTCCCCCGGCTTTGTGTATATGATGATATCCAGGGATGGAATACACTTCCTTACTTGGGCGCCGGAGAGTTTTATCTTGAATATGGTGATATTGATTACACCATTACGGCTCCATCAGATTTGATTGTTGTGGGATCAGGTGAATTACAAAATCCGCAGGAGTGTTTAACTGCCGAACAGCAAAAACGCTGGAACGAAGCAAAGAATAGTGATAAAACTGTAACTATTCGCAGTGAAAAAGAAGTGAGTGATAAAAATTCAAGACCAAATAAACCTGCCTGCACCTGGAAATTTAAAATTACTAATACCAGAGATGCAGCCTGGGCAGCATCCAAGGCTTTTGTATGGGATGCCGCAAAAATTAATTTACCCAGTGGTAAAAAATCAATGGCTGTCAGCGTATACCCGGTTGAAAGTATAAAAAAGAATGGCTGGCAACGCAGCACGGAAATGACAAAAGCCACTATTGAGCATTATTCAAAAATGTGGTTTGAATTTCCTTATCCATCCGCTACTAATGTAGCAGGTATTGTAGGTGGAATGGAATATCCCGGAATCGTTTTCTGCGGTGCTAATTCAGCAGGCGCCGGTTTGTGGGGCGTAGAGGATCATGAATTCGGACATACCTGGTTTCCGATGATTGTTGGAAGCAACGAAAGAAAATATGCATGGATGGATGAAGGATTCAATACATTCATCAATGGAATTTCATCTGAAGCGTTTAATAACGGTGAATTTAAAGATCAGGGATTCTTTGGCGCTGATATGACCGGTTATGTTTTCAGTGATAAGATGGATGGGTTATATAATATTCCCGAAGTTATTCAACAGGAAAACCTGGGAGTGGCTGCTTACCTGAAACCATCCATGATGCTGGATGCATTGCGAAATGTAGTATTGGGCAAGGACAGGTTTGATGAAGCGTTTCGTGAATATGTACGTCGCTGGGCATTTAAACATCCGACCCCATGGGATTTCTTTCACACAATTGAAAATGCTGCAGGCGAAGATCTTAGTTGGTTTTGGCGTGGCTGGATATTGAATACCTGGAAGCTTGACCAGGGAGTAAAAGATATGAAGTATATTAAAAATGATCCTGCAAAAGGTGTTGATATAACCATAGAAAATTTTGATAAAATGGTAATGCCGGTAATTGTATTGGTAAAAGAAGAAAATGGGAAGGAACATAATCTTACATTGCCGGTAGAAGTATGGCAGCGGGGACCGAACTGGACATTCAGTGTACCAACTACCAGTAAAATAAAAGAGATTGTTCTGGATCCTGATAAACTGCTTCCGGATATTAACCGGGAGAATAATAAAATGAAAGAAAAACCTTTCTGATAAATAAACCCCATTTAAAAAGAGTTTCCCACTAAGTCGCCAGGAACACAAAGAAAAAAAACTTAGTGGCCTTTGTGGCTTTGTGGGAAATAAAATAAATATCAGCCTTACTTATTTAAATTGTGTGTGTAAATTCCTGAAGGTTGATTGCTCAAGAATTTCCCTCTCTTTTTGTTTACTCCATTTAATAAGAGAAATATTTTCATGAGTGATCTCGATACCGGTGATATCACCATCACTAAAACAGCAGCAACCGGAATTGAAATAAGAGGGTTTCATTGATAAAAGCTCTTCGCTGAGTTTATTGTTTTCTTTTTTCCCAAAACTGAGTGCTGCTTCCAGTTGCTGCACTTTTAAAGAATCGTTCTGTGATTTTGCCTGTAGTAATTCTTTAAATAATTTTTCCGGGTAGGTTAATGATTTAAACACGGGTTGATGTGTATGGCCGGTGATCAGTAAAAGATTTTTTTGTTGTGACGACCACTCATACATAATCCGGTTGTGTTCCGTCTTCAATTCTGTATTGTAAGCCGGTGTATTAGGATTAATTTTTAAATAAACCTGCAGGGGAGCCCAGATTCTTGAAACAAAAAATTTACTGAACCAATTACCATCACTACTGGCATCTCCCTGGTGGCCGTGGGTGAGGAAGATGGTCAATGCTGACCCGATAGCTATCGGATGATCAATAGTTAATTTAAGAATCAATCCTTCATATACTTTCACTTTTTCTCCATATATCTTTTTCAATTGCCAGGCAGCTAACGGGTCGTTTGCCCAATAGAGATCATGATTACCAAAGATTTTATAGAATCGCTTTTGCTGAACAAATAATTTCTCTGCTTCAAATGTAATTGCGTTATATTTTTTTACACTTACAAGTGAGTTCTCCCATAATTCTTCATTATCACCAAGGCTGATAAAATGAAAATCGTTTTTATAATAATAATCCAAAGCGGCAAGGTAGTTGGGTTCGGCATTCATGAAATCATCAGCTCCGTTTTTTGCCCCACGATGCTGATCTGAAAAGATGATAAACTGATCTTCCCTCTTTATAGAAATAACAGGGCCCTTTTTACCGGGGTGTTTTTCTATTTCATGAAGAAGTATTGATAATGCTGCAAAAATTTTTTCCCGTTGTGGACGGGATGCAATTTTATTTGAGAACCACAGAATTGGTTTCAATAAAATTATCTGAAGTAACCGTCGCATAATTTCAGTTAATGATGATTAGCCCCGCCTGACCACAATAATATAAAAATAAAATCAGTCGGGCAGGGATATGAACCCTGAAGAGTGCGACGCCCGCCCGGCCAGCCATTCGGACGGGCAACAAAAACTATATCAGGGAACTAAAGATGAATAAAATATTTATACAACAGCAATCATACTAATCTCTACATTTACAAACTTGGGAAGCGCCGACACCTGCACTGTTTCTCTTGCAGGAAAGTCTCCTGTAAAATATTTTCCATACACTTCATTGATTTCTGAAAAGCGATGCATGTCAGTAATAAAGATGGTTGTCTTTACTACATTATTAAAAGTTAAACCTGCTTCAGTTAATATTGCCCTCAGGTTATGCATCACCTGGTGAGTTTCCTGCTGTATATCTTTATTCTTCAATTCTCCGGTAGCGGGATCAATACATACCTGCCCGGAAATAAAAAGCATATTGCTGGTAAGAACTGCCTGGTTGTAAGGACCAATGGGCGCCGGTGCGGAAGATGTTTTAATGATCTGCTTAACCATTGAATTCATTTTAGTGGGAACGAATTTAGGTTTATACCTTTTCTTTGCAAAAAATAATGTATGCGGCTGGTAATAGTGGCAAATGAAACGATGAAAGAAGAGTTATTATCATCAGGTAAAACGGATGATATAATAATTGACTGGGTTAGTTCTGCAGAAGCATTGAGCTCTTATCCTGATGCAGATGCTTTTATTGATCTGCTATTTGAACAGAACGGAAGTGATGATAAGATTTTAAAACAATTTCTTCCAAAAGCTGTAATAGTGAATTCTGTTGTTAAAACAATTGAAGAAATAGGGCAACCTTTTATACGGATTAATGGATGGCCAACTTTTTTAAAAAGAAAAATAGTGGAGGCTTCCTGTAAACAGGGAGTGGATAAAGCAATCGCAGAAAAAATATTTGCTTCTTTAAAGAGGAAAGTAGAATGGGTGCCGGATGTTCCGGGTTTTATTTCCGCCAGGGTAGTTTCCATGATTATTAATGAAGCTTATTTTGCTTTTAGTGAAAAGGTGAGTTCAAAAGAAGAAATTGATACTGCCATGAAACTGGGGACTAATTATCCATATGGACCATTTGAGTGGGCGAAAAAAATTGGTTTAAAAAATATCCATAGTTTATTAACTCAGCAAAGTAATGCTGAAAAAAGATACCACCCTGCAATATTGTTGACTAAAGAAGCTATTGAATCATAACCCATGGCCCTTATTCTGAATATTGATACTGCATTGGATGCCGCTTCCATTTGTCTTGCAAAAAATGGAGAAGTTATTTCTATAAGTAAAAATGAAAAACAAGAAGATCATGCTGCATGGATGCATTTAACGATAAAGCAAATGTTTCAGAATTCAGGTATAAGTATTAATAACCTGGATGCAGTAGCTGTTTCCATCGGCCCCGGATCATACACCGGTCTGCGGATTGGTTTGGCTGCTGCAAAAGGAATATGTTATGCATTGAACAAACCGCTGATTGCCGTAAATACTTTGTTGATGATGGCGAATGCTGCTCAGGGTGAATCAACTGATCTTCTTTGTCCCATGATTGATGCAAGAAGAATGGAAGTATTTACGGCTATTTATTCAAACAATCTGCAGGTGATTATGGAGCCAAAGGCTCTTGTATTGAATGAGAAGAGCTTTGCTCAGGAATTATCAAACAATAAAATCTGCTTCTTTGGAAGTGGCAGTGAAAAATTCAGATCAGTATGTAATAATGCTAATGTTGTTTTCAGTAATATTATTTCCAATGCATCCCATATGATCCCTCTTTCCGAAAAGTATTTTATTGAAAAACAATTTGCCGATCTGGCCTATACAGAGCCTTTATACTTAAAAGAATTTTATACACCGCCACAGCGACCGTCTTCCCATTAATTTTGAGATTAACCAGTTTTATTTCCAATTGTTAAACATGACGGTTAATTTTGAAGAAGATTTTTTAAACTCTGTTTATCATGAGTACTTATGATCTGATTCTGGAAGCTGCTGCTGAAAATAAAGCAGAATTTAAAGTGGATTTGTTATCCGTTAAAAAAACCTCTTTAATATTAAGAGCGGTCAATAATAAACTTCGCCAGACAATTCTAAGGTTGGTTGCAGAAAATGATAAAATAACCGTTTCGGAAATCTATTCTAAATTATTTCTTGAGCAGTCAGTTGCATCCCAACACCTGGCTATTCTGCGTAAAGCCGGTTTTGTAAAAACAAAAAGAGAGGGAAAATTCATTTATTATTCTATCAATAAACAGAGGTTCCTGGAACTCAATGAATTTGTGAAAAACATTTTGCATTTATAGTTACATTTTTAACCGCATTAAAGATTTTTACTCCACCAATTTCTTTTTTCTGGAATATCTTTGCCGCTAAATATTTTACGGATGTTTATTAAGCAATTATATACCGGCTGCCTGAGCGAAGCAGCTTATTATATTGAAAGTAACGGTGAAGCAGCTATTGTAGACCCCCTGCGGGATATTGAAGAATACCTTGACCTGGCCAAAGAAAGAAATGCAACTATCAAATACATTTTTGAAACACATTTTCATGCTGATTTTGTAAGCGGTCATCTTGATCTGAGCAAAGTTTCTGGTGCCCCGATTATTTATGGCCCAGATACGGAAACAAAATTCCCGGTGCAGGTAGCAAAAGATGGCGATACTTTCAAAATCGGAAATATTACTATGGAAGTATTGCATACTCCCGGCCATACTTTGGAATCTACCTGCTATTTACTGAAAGATGAAAGCGGAAAGGATCATTGTGTTTTCACAGGTGATACTTTATTTGTTGGCGATGTAGGTCGGCCTGATCTTGCTCAAAAAGGAGAAGATATAACCATGAACGATCTGGCTGGTATGTTGTATGAAAGTATTCATAATAAAATATTCCCATTGGCTGATGATGTGATAGTTTATCCTGCACATGGCCCGGGCAGTGCCTGTGGTAAAAATTTAGGACCGCATACTTTTAGTACAATCGGGGCGGAGAAAGCTACCAACTATGCATTGAAAGCGGTAACAAAAGAAGAATTTATTAAAGAAGTTACAGACGGTATTGCTGCCCCGCCAAACTATTTTCCTATCAACGCCATGATTAATAAACAAGGCTATGAAAGTTTGGATGAAATATTGATGACCGGCTTAAAATGTTTATCCGTTCAGGAATTTAAAAATTTAATTACTGATGATGTCATCATTCTTGATACAAGAAAGGAAACTGAATTTGTAAATGGCTTTGTTCCGGATTCAATCAGCATCGGATTAGACGGAAGATTTGCCGAATGGGCGGGTAGTCTATTACCATTTGATAAACCCATGTTACTGGTAACGGAAACGGGAAAAGAAAAAGAAACCATTATCCGTCTTGCAAGAGTTGGTTTTGATAAAGTATGCGGCTACCTGGATGGAAGTTTTGAAGCATGGAAAAATGCCAATGAAGAAATTGATTTAATTATTGATGTGGAAGCAGATGAACTGATGATGGATCTTCCTTATGATGAAAACCTGGTAGTAGTGGATGTAAGAAGAGAAACTGAATTTGCAGACGGCCATCTTAAAGACGCCATGAATATCCCGCTTAATGAAATGACTGAGCCTGCAAGCATGGCTAATATAGATGACAAGCATAATGTATATGTACACTGCACCGGAGGTTACCGTAGTGTTATTGCAGCATCATTAATGAAACGCCAGGGCATTCATAAGCTCCGCAATGTTGTTGGCGGATGGAATGCTATTAAAGAACAGGAGAAGGTAGAGATAGTAAAGGAGAAGAGTATGTTGAATTGATATTTTAAAACTTTTCAATAAAAAAAGAGCTGACCCGCCATCAGCTCTTTTCTTTTTCCCAATAAAAAGTTAACGTCCCTTTTTTTTAACCACTCGTCAAGTACATACTACCACTTAGCTAAAAGCAAATTTTTTTTTGATTTTGCATATTATTTTTATTCTACGAAGAATTTAGTAGTTGTGACACACACCAACTGTAACATTTAAGTATAGCATTTCGTCATAACTAAAGTATAGCCATGAAACTCAAAACCATTGTAACCTTCGGGGTAATGGCAATGTATTGCCTGCCCTTGATCTCTCAGCCTCCAGCACCTAAGCAGCTTACCGCTAAACGAACTACCCAACAGGTAAAGATTGACGGGAACCTTGATGATGCCGCCTGGAAAGATGCGGCCATCATGACGGATCTTATTGAGTTCCGCCCGAAAGTGGGAGCTTTTGAAAGTCCTGAAACAAAAACAATAACCTACCTCATGTATAATGATGCAGGAATATTTTTCGGTGGTTATTGCCATGAAAGAACAAAGGACAGCATTGCCACCGAATTAAAAGGCCGGGATGGCTATGGCGCCAATGATTATATAGGAATTATTTTTGACACCTATTACGACAAACTGAATGCATTTGAATATTTTGTTACCCCGCTGAATGAACAGTGGGATTCGAAGATGTCTCCGCCCCAAGGGGATAACAACAATGGTGGTGAAGATTTCACCTGGAATGCTGTTTGGAAAAGTGGTGCAGTTATTCATAACGACGGATGGAGTTTTGAAATGTTCATTCCCTATTCAGCCATCCGATTTGGGAAAAAAGAAGTACAGAACTGGGGACTTAATATTACCCGCCGACGCAGAAAAACAGAACAGCAATATACCTGGAACCCGATTGATCCAAATGTAAATGGTTTTCTTACCCAGGAAGCAATTTGGTCAGGTATTACAAATATTAAACCACCGCTACGGTTGCAATTCTCTCCTTATTTTTCCGTTTATGCCAATCATTATCCACATAACCGGGCGGGTATTGAAAATCTTACCAGTAATTTTAATGGAGGCATGGATCTGAAATACGGCATCAACCAGGCTTTTACATTAGATGCCACACTGATCCCTGATTTTGGGCAAGTTCAAAGTGATAACCAGGTGTTGAACTTAACGCCATTTGAAGTAAAGTTTAATGAAAACAGAAGTTTCTTTACTGAAGGAACTGAACTTTTCAATAAGGGTAATTTATTTTATTCAAGAAGAATAGGTGGAACGCCGCTTCATCTGTATGATATCTACAATTCGCTGGGTTCAAATGAATCTGTAACTAAAAATCCTTCGGAATCCAAACTGATTAATGCGTCAAAAATTTCAGGAAGAACGCAACATGGACTCGGTGTAGGAATATTAAATGCAATTACCAATCCTCAATATGCGACCATAGAAAATGTAAATACCAAAGAACAATACAAAGTTCAGACTGACCCGCTGACCAATTATAATCTGCTGGTACTGGACCAGACTTTTAAACATAATTCAAGTATTTCATTGGTGAATACAAACGTATGGAGAAGCGGCAAAGATTATGATGCCAATGTAACAGCTGCGCTTTTTGATTTTAATGATAAAAAAAATACATGGAATGTAGGAGGTAAAGCATCTGTGAGTAACCTGGCAGGTTATGAGCCCAATGGAGATACAAAAACAGGCTATAGCCAGCAGGTATCTTTTGGCAAAATAAGTGGAAGATTCAATTTTAATTTATGGCAGGAAATGACCGACACAAAATATAATAGCAATGATCTCGGCTACTTTACCAATAATAATTTTCTTGATCACGGACTCTGGATGGGATACAAGTGGACTGTACCAAAAAGATTTTACAACCGTATTTTCCTGAATGTAAACGGGAGGTTCAGTAAACTGTTCAGCCCAATTGCAAATATTGATCAGAAGTACCAGACAGCGAGGATCAATTTCAACTTCAATATGCAGGCCAAAAAGCTGTGGTGGGCCGGAAGCTTTATGTCGTTTAATTTCCGGGAAAATGATTTTTACGAACCTCGTATGACGGGTTGGTTTTTCCGAAGAGGTACCAGCCTGATCTTTGGCGGATTTTTTGAAAGTAATGATGCAAAGAAATATTCATTCTCCACTGAATCATTTGCAAGAAAATTTTTCGATTTCTACAAAGGACTCAGCCTGGATATAAATATCAGGCAGAATTACCGATTCAACAACAGGCTATCCGTATCACATCAACTTGGTTTGGGACCGAAATTCAACAATATTGGATATACCTGGTCAGGCAATGTCAGCGAGATAATATTTTCAAGGAGAAAAGTAAATTCGATTGAGAATATACTTAGCGCCAAATACAGTTTTTCAAATAAAATGGGACTTAATTTCCGCATGCGTCATTATTACAGTAGTGTTGAAAATAAAGAATTCTATATGTTGAAAAATGATGGTAAACTGGAAACAAAGTCAGATTTTACACAGAATCTGAACCGGAATGTAAACTTCTTTAATATCGATATGCTGTACACCTGGGAGTTTGCCCCGGGAAGTTTTTTAAATATTGTCTGGAAGAATTCAGTATTTGATTATAACAATAATGTAGAAAGAAATTATTTCAAAAACCTTAATCATACTGTTGAAGCCGACCAAAATAATAACATTTCACTGAAAGTTATTTATTTTCTTGATTACCTGCAGCTGAAAAAGCATAAAAAATAAAATCAGTTTTCTCATGTACTGTTTTTTGGTACATAGATACGGCTCCTGTTTTTACAGGAGCCTCTCTAATTTATGACCTGGCCATATTCCGGTTTCCATTCATGCTTCCATC
>JAHEZE010000028.1 GCA_023251235.1 Sphingobacteriales bacterium
TTTCAGAAGCCCGAGGTAAAATTTTATTCCATCACGAAACTAAACATTTTAGTAAATACGAACTAATTATTTTGGATTATTTTTTAAAAATCCCACTTTCGTGTTATTGAATGGGGGCCATAAAGAACTTTATGGCCATTTTTGTTGATTTTTCAGCTATTCTTTTATTACTATAATTTCTGGATACTCTGTTGAATGGTTATTACACCCATCCAACTCATAACGGCGACAACCAACCAGCCCATGATCTGCATCCATACAGGATGTTTATATTGATTCATTAATGATGACTTTGTTGCTGCAATAAGAACTACCGCTAAAGCAATGGGTAAAATAAGTCCATTGAATGCCCCTGCCAGTATTAATAATCTTACCGGATTTCCAATGCTGACAAAAATGATGGTGGAAACAATAATGAAAAAACTGATAATAAATTTTTCTCTTTTGGCAAAACCGGGAACTAAAGTTTTCCAGAAAGAGACCGAAGTGAACGAAGCTCCAATGACTGATGTAATGGCGGCACTCCAGATAACTACGCCAAAAAATTTATAACCAATTTCGCCTGCAGCAGATTTAAAAACAGATGCAGCAGGATTATCGGCAGCTAATTTTACCCCACCCCAAACTATTCCTAATGCTGCCAGGAACAAAACAAAACGCATAACCGATGTAATTAAAATTCCGGTAATGGAACTTTTGGTAACCTGTTGAATGGAATTTTTTCCGGATATTCCTGCATCAAGCAAGCGATGGGCGCCGGCAAAAGAAATGTAACCACCGACCGTACCCCCGACCAGTGTAACAATTTTCATTACATCAATTTTTTCTGGCCATACGGTTCTGTATAATGCCTGTCCCAGCGGAGGATGAGAGGCAAAAACAATGTAAATAGTCAATGCAATCATAATAAGCCCGAGCCATTTTGCAAAACCATCAATCAATTGGCCGGCTTCTTTGTACCAAAATATTCCAAGAGCAATTATGCAACTGATCATAGCGCCGTATTCTGGATTGATGCCTGTCAGAACATTTACTCCTAAACCACAGCCGGCCATGTTACCAATATTAAAAACCAATCCCCCGAATGCAATTAATGAAGCAAGAAGAAATCCTAATCCCGGAAAAACCTTATTAGCCAGGTCCTGTGCCCTGCATCCGCTTACTGTTATTATTCGCCAGATATTTAACTGTGCACCGATGTCCAGCAAAATGGAAATAAGAATTACAAATCCAAAACTGGTAATCAGTTGTTCGGTGAATAATGAAGTTTGAGTGAGAAACCCCGGCCCGATTGCTGAAGTAGCCATCAGGAAGGCTGCGCCAATTATTGCTGAATTTTTTTTCACCTATCAAATATTAAATTTTCATATTGCATTAATCACAATATTGTTTTCTTTTAATGTAGTATTGATTTTTTTTGCAAATTCAACAGCATTTTTACCATCTCCATGGATACAAATGGTATCTGCTTTTATTGGTATTGTCTTTCCGGTAATTGTGGTAATATTTTTTTTATTAATCATTTGCAATACCTGCTGTATCATTTTTTCAGTGTCTTCAATTAATGCGCTTGATTTACTTCTTGGCGTAAGACTGCCATCAGCCTGGTAAGTACGGTCAGCAAAAACTTCACTGGCAGTTCTTAACCCAATCTTTTTTCCTTCCCGAATCAGATGACTGCCAGCCAAACCATATAATATCAGCTCCTTGTTTACATCTTTTATAGCTAATGCAATAGTGGCAGCAATTTTTTCATCTCTTGCCGCCATATTATATAATGCACCATGAGGTTTTATATGATGCATTTTTTCTCCGGAGTTGATAACAATTTTTTCAAGGAAATGAATCTGTTTTGATACCAGGTCATAAATTTCTTCCAGGGGCAAATGGAGATCTGTTCGGCCAAAATTTTGCCGGTCAAAAAAAGAAGGATGAGCCCCGATAGCCACTTTATTTTTACTGCATAGTTCAACAGTTTTTTTCATGGTAGTTTCATCTCCGGCATGATAACCGCAGGCAATATTTGCAGAAGAAATAAAGGGCATGATTAATGCATCGTTACCAACGCCTTCACCCAGGTCGCAGTTAATATCAATTATTTTCATAGAGAAATTGTTGAAGCCTGAAAGTACAGGCATTTTGCAATTGAAGCAAATGCTGATGTTGTTTTATTATTAAATCCTCTGCAGTTTTTTGATCAGTAAATCCAAATCTGATTGTATCGGCTGGTTTCAATTGCCCGAGGCGGGAATGATGAGCAGTTATGACTGTGCCCATTCTTGGATAGCCGCCTGTTGTCTGGTGATCAGCCATTAAAATAATTAATTGTCCATCCGGTAATACCTGTACAGTACCAAAAGACACTGCAGTAGATACTAATTCATCTTTACTATTTATTTGCAACGCATTTCCTTTTAGCTGGTAACCCATTCTGTCTGAATTACCGGTTATAAAAAATGATTGGGAAAGAAATTCTTTTTGCGAAACTGAATTCAACCAGTCAAATTCATTTCCCCGGATCATTAAAATTTCATGGGAATCATTATTATTCCAAATTACATTTGCTTTCCAGGATAAAATTTTAAAGTCATCTGAAGAAAGAATTTTTTTATAATCAGTTTTTACTTTCAATCCAATCTCATCATCTTTTTTTATTTTCCTTCCGGCCAATCCTCCTGCTTCCGCTTTCAAATTTGTACTATAACTATGAAGCCATTTATTAATTTGAAACCCACCGCTGATTGCGAGGTAACATCTTGCATTATTTTTTAAAGAGTGAAATTGTAACACGGTACTTTTATTAACAATTACTGGCTGGTAAACGGGAATACTCTCACCATTAACTGTAGCGTTAAAATCTGCTCCTGATAAAGCAATAATTGCAGGCTGGTCAAATAAAAATACAGAAGCAGGGAAATGCATTTCAATAACCGCTTCATTTAATTTATTACCAACTAAAATATTTGCAATGCTGGCAGCATAAGCATCCATCACCCCGGTGGGGTTTATGCCAAGATGTTGATAGCTGAAGCGGCCTAAGTCCTGGATAGAATCAAGAATTCCTGCCTTTAATATTTTCAAACTCATCTTTACTGATTGAAATAAACCGGACATGATCTCCGGCTTTTACTAAGGTGGGTTCTTTTTTTTCTTTATCAAACATTTTTACCGGGGTTCTACCGACAATCTGCCAGCCACCGGGAGAATTTAATGGATAAACTCCTGTTTGCTGGCCGGCAATGCCCACACTGCCTGCAATAACATTTTGAGGTGTTGGTTTTCTTGGTATTATAATTATATCATCCACTTCGCCCATGTATGCAAAGCCGGGAAGAAAACCTAACATATAAACACGATACGATCTGGATGTATGTATCTGTACAATTTCTTCCGGTGAAATATTTTTTTTTGCTGCAATACTATCAATGTCTGAAGCAAATTCTTTATCATAACAAACCGGGATAATTACTGTAACTTCTTCTTTGTTTTCTGTTTCTATTTTTTCTTTTAAATATTTTTCTGTTTGATCTTTCATCCATTCAAAAACAGTTTTGCCATCAGGAATATTTTTATAAAGAGAAATTACATCATAATAGATCGTCAATGAACTATAGGCCGGCACTGCCTCCACCATTCCCTGGATAGGTTTGTGTTGCAGGTTATGAAAAAGAGTAATTACTTTTTTATTAATGGATTCATTAATCAGGTTGCCAAAGTCAATGGTTAATGCGGCATCACCAAGGGATATAATTTTATATGATAAATGCGGGTGCATAAATAAAAACAGTTTGAAGATACACACTTAACTTTACTGCCGAATGGGACAATTTAACTGGAACGATAGTGTAAACCTTTTATCCAAACTCACCCTGCGACGCACCTGGAATGGTATAAAAGTTTTAAGCAGTTATTATTACAGCAAATGGTTTAAACAACCTGTACAATGGGGTTACCCGGTTTCTATTTCTTTTGAGCCCACAACTTCCTGCAATCTCCGTTGCCCGGAATGCCCCAGCGGACTGCGAGCTTTTACCCGGCCCACAGGAATGCTTAATAAAGATTTCTTCAGTGGTACCATTGATCAATTATATAAAGAACTTTTATACCTGGTCTTTTATTTTCAGGGAGAACCGTATTTGAATCCGGATTTTTTAAAAATGGTAAAATATGCTGCTGACAAAAAAATTTATACAGCCACCTCTACCAATGCTCATTATTTGAATGATGAAAATTCCAGGAAAACTATTGAAAGTGGTCTGGACAGGTTGATTATTTCAATCGACGGAACCACACAAGAGGTATATCAGCAATACCGGGTTGGAGGAAATTTGGAAAAGGTTCTGGAAGGAACAAGGAATATTGTAAAGTGGAAAAAAGAATTGAAAAGTAAAACGCCTTTTATTGTTTTTCAGTTTTTGGTTGTTAAACCGAACGAACATCAGATTGAAGACGTAAAAAAATTGGCAAAAGAAATCGGCGTTGATGATGTTTGGTTTAAAACAGCCCAGGTGTACGATTTTATAAACGACCCCAATCATCTTATTCCTACCATTGATAAATACAGCCGTTACCGTAAAAGCAAAAACGGAAATGAATTCAAGGGAAAGTTAGCCAATCATTGCTGGCGGCTATGGCATGATCCGGTAATAACCTGGGATGGGCTGGTGGCTCCCTGCTGTTTTGATAAAGATGCGCAACACCAGCTGGGAGATTTAAAACAAAAATCTTTTAAAGAAATCTGGGATAACGGAGAATATAAAAAATTCCGTACTGCCATTTTAAAAGGCCGAAAAAATATTGATATCTGTTCCAATTGCAGTGAAGGAACAAAAGTGTGGGAAAACAATTAATGTTCCGCAGTAAAATTTACATAATTGAAGTTGATATGGCTATTCAAATGATGAATTATATCCTGCCGCCTGGCCTCCCTCTCTGAAGGAGAGGGATTGAGGGTGAGGCTACCAGCTTTTCATTTCTTTAAAAATGGAAGTATAGAAAGAAACAAATCCTTCCCAAAAATTTTGAATAGATTCAGAAAAAATTTTCATGGTGATTGAATTCAGGTTAATAATATTAATTACCGCAAAACAACTTTTTTTTATTGAGATTGCTGTTACGACGTTCGTGGTATTTATCCACCTGTGTTAATTTAACCTGATGCAGAAACGCCACCGAAACCGGGTTTATCAAAAAGGTAATCTCGGAAAAGAAATTTTCTACTCCAAACAGCTGTTGATAAACGCCGTAATCCTCAATAATAAAAGTTCATACCTGATAATTTTTTTGTCATCGATATGATCAAACATTATTTATCCCCAAAACAAATCATTCAACAATAATTTCAACGGATGGAATGATGGTTTGCAGAATAATTATAACAAACAGCCGGCAATGATTCCCGTGATGGAGTGATAATCAAAAAAAATAATTTACTTTTTCCCCTCTAATCTGTCCACATACGCTAATGAACCAAGCCGGAACCGGAAGGGAATAGTTGTTTTCTTTTCAATGAATAATTCTTTTTGGCAAAAAAAGCCAAGGTTTTTTTTATAAAAATCAGGATTAACAGAAGAAATTTTTACCAGTGAATAGTTGAAAGAGATAAAAGGATCTTTAATAATAGAATCTGCTTTTTGCTGTGCAAAATTATTTCTGCAGAACATTAACAGAAACACAACAAGAAGGATAGTAATTCGTTGCCCCACCTTTATTTCTTTTGTTTGTAATTTACGGCCTGATTTTTGTTATTAAACGAAATTTTTTAAAAAATTTACTGCTTTAGCAGATAGATAATAAGTGGAAATGGCATTAAGTCAAAATTTACAACAGCGGCTTTCACAGAAATTATCACCCCAGCAGATTCAATTGATGAAACTGCTGCAGGTGCCTACCGTCAACCTGGAAGAAAGAATAAAAGAAGAGATGGAAGAAAATCCTGCCCTTGAACTGGAAGAAGAAGATCATGATGAATATGAAGAAGGTAAAGATGAACTTTCAGAAAATGAAAAGGAAGAATATGAAGAACCGGATGGCAGCGAAAATGAATATGATAATATCGACATCAGTGATTATGTCAAGGATGGAGATGATGAGATTGCCGATTACAAACTCCGGGATGATAATTACCCGGAAGAGGATGAAAGAACTAACATACCTTATAAAGCAGAAACCAGTTTTTATGAATCCCTGTTGGATCAATTGGGGTTACTTAAGCTGGATGAAAAGGAACAAAAAATTGCCGAACAAATAGTAGGAAGTATAGATGAAGATGGATATTTACGGAGAGATACATTGGCCATTGCAGATGACCTGGCTTTCAGGCAAAATATTTCAACGACAGCAGCAGAAGTTGAAAAAATAATTAAAAAGATACAGCTATTTGATCCCCCCGGTGTGGCGGCCAGAAACCTGCAGGAATGTTTGTTGCTGCAGCTTTACCGTATGCAGAAGGACGGCAGAAATGTTTATACTGCCATCAAAGCTATATCAAAATACTTTGATGAGTTTACAAAAAAACATTATGAAAAAATTCAACGTGGATTGGATCTTACTGAAGATGAACTGAAAGAAGTTATGCAGCAGATTATACACCTGAATCCAAAACCAGGGAGTAATGTAAGTGACATGAATAAAGCCGAAAGTTATTTAGTGCCTGATTTCTTTATTATAAACAATGCAGGTAAACTGGAACTGACATTGAACTCAAAAAATGCCCCGGAACTAAGGGTCAGTGAAGGATACAGGGAAATGCTGAAGGAATATGACCGGGGATCCAAAAAAGATAAACGACAAAAGGAAGCGGTATTGTTTATCAAACAAAAAATTGACTCGGCCAAATGGTTTATTGATGCTATTAAGCAAAGACAACATACCCTGTTGCATACTATGACTGAGATAATGAATCATCAAAAGGATTTTTTTCTTTCCGGTGATGAAACCACTTTAAAGCCAATGATCCTGAAAGATATTGCTGAAAAAACAGGATTGGATATTTCCACGGTAAGCCGTGTGGCTAACAGCAAATTTGTTCAAACAGAATTTGGCACCTACCGGTTGAAGTTCTTTTTCGGCGAATCATTGAGCACAGAAAGTGGCGAAGAAGTATCAACAAGGGAAGTAAAAAAAATATTAAGAAATTTCATTGAAGCAGAAAATAAACGTAAACCACTCAGCGATGAACATTTAACCGAAATGCTTCAGCAAAAAGGATATAATATTGCAAGAAGAACAGTAGCCAAATACCGTGAGCAGCTGAATATCCCGGTGGCTCGTTTAAGAAAAGAATTATAAGCTATGCCCGACCGACTTGCTGTAAATGAGCAATACCAATTGAAAGAAATAAGCATTTCTTCAAACTCTCCTCAACCTGCTTTAATTAAGTTTCCAGCCTACCTGGTTTCTTATATATTTCATCCCCTGTTTATCCCGGTTTATATCACCCTCTTTCTGATCCGTGTTCATCCTTATTTATTTGCCGGCATGAATGATTGGGGAAAAATGGCTAACCTGTTGCAGATGTTTGTTAATTGTACTTTTCTGCCATTAGCAAGTGTTTTACTTTTAAAAGGATTGAAATTTATTGATTCATTATTTTTAAAAACGCAAAAAGACCGGATCATTCCTTATGTAATCTGTATGGTTTTTTATTTCTGGAATTGGTATGCATTTAAAAATAACAGGGCAGTACCGGAACTTGTCAGTCTCAGCCTGGCTGTTTTTATTGCTTGTGTTTTCGGATTTCTGATAAACATTTCTTTTAAAGTAAGCATGCATACGATTGCAATGGGGGTGATGAGTACATTTATGGCATTCTTCGCATTTAATGACAGTATCAACCTTACATTTTATTTATCAATTTCAATATTAATAACCGGGCTTGTATGTACTGCACGCCTGATCATGTCAGATCATACAGCAAAAGAGATTTATTCAGGATTAATTATTGGAATATTCTCTCAACTGGCTGCTCATTATTTTGTTTATTCTTAGTAAGTAAATTTTTTAAAACAAAAAAGCCCAATCATAGGGTACAGATTGAGCTTTTTGTTTACATCCATCCTTGTTATACGTCCAATTTAACCGTTTAATATTTTAGAATCAGTCAGATAATTTTTGCCTGGAGAATATATATAAATAAACAACTTTCGTATAATCTTTCGAATGCGACTTACTACCGGCATTTATACTGATGAATAACAATATTTCAATAAATAATACGGGGAATAATATGGTTGGTATAAACGGGGGCACGGATTCGGATTTTCTATTCTATTTATGAAACGCCTGCAGGTATAAAATTATTATCTGCGTAAAGCAAATGCAGAAAGGTTTTGAACAAATTTTTTGTATTTACGTGTTAATACTAAATGTTGCTCCGGTAGTCGTCGAAAATATACCTGAACAAAAGGTGAGTTCATACAGGAAAAAACCTCAGTTTTCCATATGCCGGTGCAAATGTCTTTGTTTGGTGATGAATTCGCTTGAATAAATTTTCAATAACAGAATAAAAAGAGAAATAAGCAAGGGCCCGAAGATGAGGCCAATAAAACCAAAGAGATTGATGCCAATGATTACCCCAAAAATTGTAACAAGAGGATGTACATTTCCGATCTTTCTTGCAAGAGTAAACCGGAAAATATTATCTACTGTTCCTATAACACCAAAGCCATAAATCAGCATGAATGTACCCTGCCAGTTATGATTGTTTGCAAAAAATAAAATAGCCAACGGCACATAAGCCATAGCAGCGCCTACCACCGGCAGCATTGCAGCAATACAAGTAACAACAAACCAGAACCAGGGCTGATCAACACCTATTACTAAATAACCAATCAGGGCCACAATACCCTGTAACAGGGCTATTACAGGAATCCCGATTGCATTACTCATTACCATGTTATGTACTTCATGACTCAGCTTCACCACATTTTCATCTTTGAGGGGTATATGTTCATAAATGCTGCTTTCCATTTCCTTGCCATTTACAAGCATGAAATAAAGCAGGATATACATAAAAAGAATGGTGGCAAGAATATTAAAAGTTGCGCTTACAATTTTCGGCAGGCTTTCCGCCATCAAATTTCCCAGCTTATTAATGTTTTCTTCACTTACAATTTGTGTATTGAAACGGTGTTCAATATTTCCTACCACTGTTTTTAATGCCGCTGTCAATTCATTGGAATGGGCTATTGCATACGATACTTTTGATGATAGCATATTAACAAGAACTCCTATTGGCAATAAGATCACAAACATGGAAAGAATCATCAGCAGGGTTGCTGTCCAGCCCTTCTTCCATTTTCTTTTAAGCGTTAAGTAAAACATCCACTTACGCATTACCATATATAAAGTGATAGCTCCAAGTAAAGCAGGAATAAAAGAATAAAATTGTAAAAACAAAACAATACCCAGTAATACAATAGTGATCAGAAAAAATATCTGACGAATACGGTTTTGATGAATGACCTGACTTTCCATTTTAAATATTGATAAGAATAAAGATAAAGAATAATGACAGCTTTAAACAACCAGTTCTTTTTTTTATATCCTGACCTGCTTCCACTTTCCTTTTTTAAAATAATACCAGGCAGCAAGGGCAATTAATGATTCTGCAACCGGCACGGCTATGAATGGCCCTGTTGGTCCCATATTAAATACTTCAGACAGCAACCAGGCAAAAGGTATCTGGAAAAGCCAGAAACCAACGAAGTTGATCCGGGTTGCAGTTTTAGTATCTCCTGCACCATTGAGTGATTGCATCATCACCATGCCAATACCATAAAATATAAATCCGGCACCGATGATCTGTAATGCAGTTACACCAAAATGATGTACGTCGGGTACTTTGGTAAATATGCTGATGATAGGCGATGCAAGAAACAGGAAAATAAAAGTTACGCCTGCCATAAATACCGCATTATATTTTGTAGTTAATAACACACTTTGTTCAGCCCGATCCGGTTGTTTAGCTCCAAGATTTTGCCCAACCAGTGTTGCTGCAGCATTGCTCAATCCCCATGCGGGTAAAATAAAAAATACAATATTCCTGATAGCCACCTGGTAACCGGCTGTAGCATCTGTGCCCCCCGTTTTTGCAACTAATACACCCATGGCAATCCAGCTTCCCGATTGGATAACAAATTGCAAAGTGGCCGGCCATGCTACTTCAACCAATGTTTTTAAAACAGGAGTATCCCATTTAAAATGACGTGGTTTTATTTTAATGATACCTTTTCCTTTGAATAAATAATAACATTGATAAAGAACGCCGATTCCACGACCAATGGTGGTAGCAATGGCTGCGCCTTTTAATCCCAGTTCAGGGAAAGGACCATATCCATTGATAAGTGTCGGGCATAAAATAATATTTAATGCACTTGCTACCCATAAACTCCGCATCGCTATAGATGGATCGCCTGCACCCCTGAAAATTCCATTAATAAGAAAAAGTAAAATAATAACTAAGCTGCCACCCAGCATGATGCGGGTAAACTCAACTCCTTCTTTTACTACTTCCGGCTGAGCCCCCATTATTTTCAAAATTTCAGGAGCAAATACAATTCCGCATGTACTGGTAATTGCCGTTACAAACAAAGCGATCAGCAGCGATTGCATCCCCGCATGAGCGGCGGCATCCGGATTTTTTTCCCCGATCCTTCTTGCTACTACGGCCGTAGCGGCAGTGCTTAATCCAATTGCAACAGAATAAATAATAGTGATCGCCAATTCTGTTAAGCCCACGGTGGCAATAGCAGTAGGTCCCAGCTTACCCACAAAGAACATATCGACTACGGCAAAAACACTTTCCAGGCTCAACTCAAGAATCATAGGGATAGCCAGTAAAATAATAGCAATGCGGATACTCCCCTTGGTATAGTCGTGTTCTTCGCCCCGAAGCGATCGGCCGATTAAAGAAACAAAATGATAAAATTTGTTTTTATGAAGAGTTTGGTTTGACATGTTTAATCTTTAAAAGTCCAAAAAATAAATGAAAGTAAAAACAACAACAGGATTGTTGCAGGAAAATCGGGAATTGAAAAAGGTTTTTAATTCAGGAAGGAACGCTTAAGAGATTTTCATATGCAAAAATTAAAGAGAATCAAATATAAAGGAAAAACTTTTAATCATATTGCAGTGCCAATAAATATTGATGAATGTATTTATTTTTTTGTTTGCGGTGATATTGAAGGATAAAACGGGGATGCGGTAAAGGAACTATTTTTTTAAACCATTTCTGTTCATCATTAAGTGCTGTAAGAAATTTATAATTCTTTTCTCCGCCTACACAAATACAATAATCTGTTTTGAAACCGAAGGAGACTTGTTTGTTGATTGTATCAATTATAAAGGGAGTTACTGCTCTCTGTAATTTTTTATCATCATAGTAATTGATGTTTTTTTTGTCTTTAATAAAACCTAAAGAACAAACAGCTCCAATGAACCAGTCTTTATAGAATTTATTTACACCGCCATATTGATTAATTACTTCATAAATGAATTCTGCTGAAAGTTCTGAAGAGAGTTTGAAGGGATGATCAATGCCGCAATTTTTTTTTAACTGCTTTGGAGCTGTAAAATTAATACCTGTAATACCGGCGCCAAATCTTCCGGGATTAATTCCCAGCATCAACCGGCGGGGATGATTGTTCCTGAAATATTTTTTTAAAAACGTCTTTACCAATTTTATTACTTCAGGATTATTCTGAGGAAATAAGACTTCAATTCCTTTCGGTAAATTCTTTGGCGGCTGTAGGGATTGATAAAAATGAATCAGGTTGGCGGCAAGAGAGGACATGAAGTAAGATAAAAATAAAAGCCTTTTCCAAATAATATTTTTTATTTGGAATTTAATTACTAAGCAAATTCAGACGGGTAAACTTTGTTACTTTGATCGAAAATCTTAATTATTGCTGTTGGTTTATAGATAATTGATACCTTAGGTATTAATATTTCTTTCTTGTAATTATTATAGTAGAAAAAGGATATTTTTTTTATGATTAATAAAGCATATCATTTTTTTATTGCCGTACTGTTATTTTTATGGGGCAATGGTTTTACTCAACCAAATACCCCCCGTCTTACACTCGAGGATATTTATCAAAACGGAACTTATCGGCAAAAAGGTTTTGGCCCCATCCGGTGGATGAAAGATAATAATGGTTACACTACCCTGGAAGCTAATAAAGAAGTGGATGGTAAAGATCTTGTTCGGTATGATGCGCTGACCGGAAGCAGAACCGTTGAAGTCAATGCAAAACAATTAATAACTCCCGGCAGTAAAACCCCATTATCTATTGCTAATTATGAATGGTCAGACGATAATACCAAACTCCTTGTCTTCACCAATACCAAACGTGTATGGAGATTGAATACAAAAGGAGATTACTGGGTGCTGGATCTGAAATCAGGAATCTTGCAGCAATTGGGTAAATCACTTCCTCCGGCCACATTAATGTTTGCCAAATTTTCACCTGACGGTTTGCAGGTTGCTTATGTAAGTAATTTGAATATTTATGTAGAATATTTAAGTACACATAAAATCACGCAGATCACATTTGACGGGGGAGATAATATTATCGATGGAACTTTTGATTGGGTATATGAAGAAGAACTTGATTGCCGGGATGGTTTTCGCTGGAGCCCGGATAGCAAGAACATTGCTTACTGGCAGTCGGACACCAAAGGCGTGGGTACTTTTTATTTGATTGATAATGTAGATTCCATTTACTCCCGACCCATACCCTTACCCTATCCAAAAGTAGGAACCACTTTGTCTGCAGTAAAAGTAGGAGTAGTATCTGCCAATGGCGGCGCTACAAAATGGTTTGACATTCCAGGAGATCCGAGAAATAATTATTTAGCAAGAATGGATTTTATTCCCAACTCTCATGAAGTAATGATTCAGCAACTGAATCGTGCCCAAAATAAGAATTTGGTTTGGGTTGGGGACATAAATAATATGGCTATAAAAAATATATTAACCGATAGGGACACTGCATTTCTGGATATACATGATAATATCCGATGGCTGGACCATGAAAAATATTTTACATGGACAAGTGAAAAAGACGGATGGCTCCATTTGTACAAAGTTTCACGAGATGGGAAAAAAATAGAGCTGATAACCAAAGGCGATTTTGATGTGGTGAATATAAATTGTATTGATCCTGCAGGAGGCTATGTCTATTATATTGCTTCTCCCGCTGATTTCATCCATCGCTATTTATACAAAAGCAAATTGGATGGCAGCGGAACAGCAGAGCGGATGACACCCGTTGAAAATATTGGGCATAATTCCTATCAAATGTCAGCGGATGCTAAATGGGCAATTCAGACTTTTCAAAATTCAACCACGCCACCAGTCATCTCATTGGTTCGTTTGCAGGAACACAAAACTATCAGAGTTCTTGAAGACAATAATTCATTAAAAAATAAATTTGCATCGCTTGGTTTAAATAAAAAGGAATTTATTAAAGTAGATATCGGGGATGTTGTGCTGGATGCCTATATGATCAAACCTCCTGCATTTGATCCATTAAAAAAATATCCTCTTTTATTTTATGTGTATGGTGAACCTGCCGGTTCTACTGTGCAGGATAACTGGGATGGTGATTTATGGCAAACCTATATGGCGCAGGAAGGCTATGTGGTAATCAGTGTTGATAATCGTGGTACCAGAACACCAAGAGGTAATGCATGGAGAAAATCAATTTATCAACAGATCGGAATTCTTGCTTCGGCTGACCAGAATAAAGCGGCTATTCAGATTTTAAAAACCTATCCGTTCCTAGACAGTGCAAGAGTAGGAATATGGGGATGGAGTGGCGGCGGACAAATGACATTAAACTGTATGTTTAGATATCCTGAAACTTATAAAACAGGACTGGCTGTTTCATTTGTATCTGATCAAAAACTTTATGACGCCACTTACCAGGAACGCTATATGGGTTTATTAAATGATAATACAAAAGGATATCATGATGGCTCTCCCCTTTATTATGCAAAAAATCTGAAAGGAAAATTAATGATCATTCATGGCACAGCCGATGACAATGTGCATTACCAGGGTTTTGAACTGTTGGTGAATGAATTAATAAAAAACAATAAGCAATTTGATATGATGTCTTACCCGATGCGTTCACATAGCATTAATGAGAGAGAAAATACATCCCTCCACTTACGTAAAACAATGGAAAGATTTTGGAAAAATAATTTGTAGATTTAACAGACCAACGAAAATGGATGAATAACTATCCAAGTATATTTAATGATGTGACGGGACCAGTGATGCGGGGACCTTCCAGTTCTCATTGTGCTGCATCGTTACGCATTGGCCGGTTATGCAGGGATTTAATGGATGGACAGATCAGTCATATCTTAATAGAATTTGATCCGCATGGTTCTTTAGCAACAACACATAAAAGCCAGGGATCTGATATGGGATTATTCGGCGGCTTTTTAGGATGGGAAGCTTTTGATGAAAGATTGCAATCTTCTGCAGAGCATATCGATAAAGCAGGAATAAAAATTGAGATGGAGATTGCTCCTCTTACAGCAAGCAAACATCCCAATACTTACCAGCTTACGCTGAGTTCACAAACTGAATGCAGAAGAATGGTGGCTATTTCAACCGGTGGCGGTATGATTGAAATTATTTCAATTGATGGCGCCAAAGTCTCCATGGCTGGTGATTATTATGAAACATTGATTTATTGTAATGCTCCGGAAAAAGTAACTGCTTATATAAAAGAAGTGTTTGATTTTGACTCGATAGAATGGCATTCGGGTGAACATTCATTTATTGAAATAAAAGCACAACAATTCTTACCGGATAATTTTTGTAATGAGTTAATGGCATTTGCTGAAGTGCAAAGGATTAAAAAACTGGCGCCGGTATTACCTATCATGGCAAGAAAGAATTTAACAGTGCCATTTATTACAGTTAAAGAGATGTTGCAATTCAATGAACAAAAAAATCTTTCAATATGGGAACTGGCAATTACTTATGAAAGTGAAAGAGGTAATATTTCAAATAAAGAAGTGTTTGAAAAAATGCGTGCAATTTTACACATCATGGAAAATGCAATTCAATTGGGTTTAAAGGGAACACATTATACCGATAGAATATTAGGAAGCCAGTCCTTACAATTGAAAGAACAATTACAAAAAAAGAGATTGACCGGTGGAGATGCTAATAATACCATCATCATGTATGTATCTGCCATGATGGAAGTAAAAAGTTCGATGGGTGTAATTGTTGCAGCGCCAACAGCAGGATCCTGCGGCGCTTTACCTGGTGCTATTATTGGCATGGCGGAATCTCTGAATATTTCAGAAGATGAAAAAGTAAAAGCTTTATTAGCTGCTGGTTTGATTGGAGTATTTATTGCAGCCCATGCAACATTTGCTGCCGAAGTGGGAGGATGTATGGCCGAAACAGGAAGCGGCGCTGGCATGGCGGCAGCAGGAATTGTGGTGATGGCGAATGGAAATTTGCAACAATCATTAGGCGCTGCATCACTTGCATTGCAAAATTCATTGGGATTAATATGTGATCCGATTGGCAACAGGGTGGAAGCTCCTTGCCTGGGAAGAAATGTAATGGCGGCTACAAATGCAGTAGCCTGTGCAAACATGGCTTTGTCTGATTACAATTCTTTAATCCCTTTGGATGAAGTGATAGAGACCATGAAAAAAGTGGGCGATGAAATTCACCATACTTTACGATGCACCAACTTAGGCGGCTTATCCGTGACTGCAGCTGCTAAAGACATTGAAGCTAAACTGGAAGAACATTCTCCAACCTTTTTTAAAGTTTGTTAGTTTCAAATTTTTAATAGGTATTTATTGGAAATAAATTATGAAAGCATCACTATTTATCAAGAACCCATTTCTGATAAGACTATCATCCATTTTATTCACTTCGGTATTTCTTTTTGGTTTTATAATTCAACGGCAGGTAGCAATCAATGTTTCTTCAATACTCATTGATCCATTTTCAGGATTGAAAGCAGGCGAAGAAAAAATTGTAGCAGGTATAAAACTTTGTTGGTGCCCTTCCGGAAAATTTATTATGGGAAGCCCTGCTAATGAACCGGAACGCCGGTTTGACGAAGAACAGGTAGAAGTAACTCTTACTAAAGGTTTTTGGATGGGTAAATATGAACTGACACAAGGACAATGGAAAAATATTGAAGGGAAGTTGCCTGGTGAGCTTACAATTCAATTGCCGGAAGGAAATGATTATCCGGTAGGCAATGTCAATTTCCCTGAGACTGAAGAATTTTGTAAAAAACTTACAAACCTGGCACACCAATCCGGCGAATTACCTGAAAATTGGGAGTTCAGATTACCTACTGAAGCACAATGGGAATATGCTTGTCGCGCAGGCACTACTACAGCTACCGCATTTGGTAACAAACTAAATCGTTTACAGGCAAACTTTCAGGGAAAACCATATAATGGAGCTGAAGATATAGGTCCGTCACTTAATAAAGCTACAAAAGCAGGAAACTATCCATCTAATAAATGGGGACTGCATGATATGCATGGAAACATATTTGAATGGTGCAGGGATTGGTATCATTATAAATTACCGGGAGGAATAGATCCTGATTTGCATGATGCAAATACTACCGCAAGTAAAAATCGAACTGGTGATTTTTCCCGGGTACGCAGAGGTGGTGCCTGGACGGATGATGGCTGGCCATGCCGATCTGCCTTTAGACTCAAGTTTGAGCCTGAAAGACGTTATGATCATATCGGATTCAGAGTAGTTGTTGTCTTGAAATAAGACTAAATGATTAAAATCACATTACAATTTAAAACGGTTCTTTCATCAAGAGGAAATAATGATTTCCGGATTTTTGATTTTTTTTATTTTGAATTTAAAAAGGAAGCAAAAAATTCTTTTCAATTAACGCTGCAAAATAAAAAAGCACCTATGATTTAAATTATCTAAGTGCTTAATTTTCCAGCTCCTGCTTCAGGACTTGAACCTGAGACCCTCTGATTAACAGTCAGATGCTCTAACCAACTGAGCTAAGCAGGAATTTTCCCGATTACTATCGGGATTGGGGCAGCAAAAATAGGGAAAAAACGTTTGGAGAAAACAGAAAAACTATTTCAACCACCCAAATAAACCACCACTTTCTTCAATGCCCACATACACCCCATCGGATTTAATTTCTACTTGCCAATGTTTCAGGAAATATCCTTCCCCACTCACATTGCGGCCATTACCCATGCTATACTTGTAACGGTGCATGGGGCATACCACATTACCAATTGCATCAATATGTCCATCAGCCAGTATACCACCTGCGTGGGGGCATTTGTAAGCAAAAGCAAACACCCCATCTTTATATTTCCCCAAACAAATATTCTTACCGTTTAGTTCCACAACGGCAATATTGTTTTCGGCGAAATCAATTTCATTTAAATGATCTGCTACCCTATGCCATTTGTATTTCTTTTCAATCATTGTGAGTATTCTTAAGCTTTCTTACTCATGCAGAGAGGTTGTTGGAGCCGGGCTAATACAAAAATTTCGTTTTATATGGATACCTTACTTTGTACAACTCACTTACTTTTTCCAGGATTGTTTTTCTTAACTGATCAATATTTCGTTTTTCAGTAGCAGAAATGAAGATTGCATTTCCGTCAGTCTCTCTTTTCCAGCGTTCATGCAGGTCTTCTAATATATCTTTTTTAACAGATTCATCCAGCCACTCATCAAATATGTTTTTTTCATACAGATCCATTTTGTTGAAAATGGTTAATGTGGGTTTATCAAATGCTTTTATTTCCTGGAGAGTTTTATTTACTACGCCGATCTGCTCTTCATATAACGGATGCGAGATGTCAACTACATGTAAAAGAATATCGGCTTCTCTTACTTCATCCAGAGTACTCTTAAAGCTTTCTACCAGGTGGTGAGGCAGTTTACGAATGAAACCCACTGTATCACTTAATAAAAAAGGAGTATTTTCAAAAACAACTTTTCTTGTAGTGGTGTCCAGTGTGGCAAATAATTTATTCTCTGCAAATACATCACTCTTGCTTAGCAGGGTCATCAGGGTTGATTTACCAACATTAGTATAACCCACCAGCGCCACACGAATAAACTCTCCGCGATCCTTTCTTTGAGTAAAAGCCTGTTTGTCTATTTCAGCCAATCGCTTTCTGAGTAAAGTAATTTTATCTCTTACAATTCGACGATCGGTTTCTATTTCAGTTTCTCCGGGCCCTCTTGTACCGATGCCTCCCCCAAGACGTTCCAGGTGTTTCCACATACCACGCAATCTGGGTAATATGTATTGATATTGGGCCAGCTCCACTTGTGCTTTTGCCTGTGCAGTTTTTGCTCTTCTGGCAAAAATGTCAAGGATCAGGTCACTGCGATCAATGGTTTTTACTTCTGTTGCTTTTTCAATGTTGTTGATCTGGGCGCCGCTGAGTTCATCATCAAAAATCAGAACATTAATATATTTTTCCTGGCAATATTTTTTTATTTCTTCCAGCTTTCCTTTTCCAATAAATGTTTTACTGTCAGGATGTGATAATTTTTGAGTGAATCTTTTTACAGCAATAGCTCCGGCCGTTTCAGCAAGAAAGGCCAACTCATCAAGATATTCCTGTTCCTGGGGTTCTGTTTGATCTTTATGTACCATGCCCACCAATACGGCCCGTTCTTCTTTTACAATCTTGTTTTTTTTATCCAGCATGTTTTAATTGAAATTATTATTTGGGTTATTGGTACAAAAATAAAAAAGCAACCTGTAATGAAAGGTCGCTTTTTCTAAGATGAATAATATATAAAATTAGATAATTATAAACCACTGATGGTAACTCCAACAGTATATGGTTTTACGGAAGGGCCCAGGCCTTCTTTTATCAGGCTCCCAAGTTGGTATGTGCCAAAAAGTGAAATGTTTCCATAGCCCACACGAAACATGCCTACCAGGCGGTTACCATTAAAATAGTATTTGTCTTTATTTTTCTGTACATACTTATTATCAAAACCGGAAATCAGAGTGCCACTTTTATTCACCCATCTTTTTCCTTTTGTATGCGCATCTACCTGCACGCCTACTTTAGCACCTATTGCCACTTTAAAACTTTTATTGCTGTTTTCAGGGTTCAGGCAAAAGCGAAGTTCCAGCGGCAACTCCATGAAAACATTAACCAATTTGAATTTGTCAAAATGATTGGTATCGGAAAGATTTTGAAAAGCTAAAGGTTTCAGATGATTCGTAGTCGTAATATTGGTTTTTTCAAAAAAGATATGATCAGTGCCAACGCCGGGTCCCAAAGCAACACTAAAGCGGGGGTCAGTTTTAAACGGCATATCAATCATGACATAAAAATTAAAACTGCGGGAAAAGCCGCCGGTTTTTATACTGTCAGGCTTGCCGGACCAATTGGTAATGCCATACTGGAGCATGAAATGATCATTGGCTCTGCCGGTTAGTTTTACTTTACTCCAGTCCTTTTTTCCCTGCCTGCCGGCAGGCAGGTTTTTTGTTTCCTTAGGCATATCCTGGGCAAATGAAAAGAAAGTAATGAACAACCCTGTTGCGATAAATAAAAAATTCTTCATATTTCAGTGAGTAATGGACAAATGTATTTTCATCCCGGTTAATAAAAGGTTAAAGAACCTATTTATAAAAAATGCGGAAACAGTTCCGCATCAATTTTAATTTGTGGACCCTGTTGGGATCGAACCAACGACCCCCTGATTATGAGTCAGGTGCTCTAACCGTCTGAGCTAAGGGTCCCGACTGTAAACATTCAAATATTTATAATTCCTCAAAAACCATTTCACCAACGACCCTCCCGATCTGTATCTGGATGCTCTAATCGTTTGAGTTTTGGGTTCTGAGCTTTAAGCTCCGGGCGGCAAAAATAGAAAAATATGACCGACAGCAAGAATTATTTCACTTCTTCAAAATCAATATAATCTCCTTCAGGTTTTTCAGATGTTTTATTATCAGCCCGGGAGGTTTGGTAACGTGGTTGCTGTTGTTGTTTCATATGATCCTGCATGTGACTTTGTATATCATGAAAATTTTTCCTTACCTGGCGTGTAGTTTTATAAATAGGGATTATAATTTCAAATACCAGCCGGTAAAACAGGTATGCAAGGAAAATATAAATGAGATATCGGAAAAACATTGTACAAAGTTATTTCAATGGAGTTTATAACGGCTGCTAAAATTTGTAAATCCCGGATTTGGATGATAAGTGGTATTTCCTTTACATTTGCACTGGCAATGAAAATCAGAAGGGAACGGAAGCGTTCCCTTCTTCTTTTCTCAGAACCAATGAATCCGGAAACTCAGATACAGGCAATAAGGCATAAAATAGGCAAACTGCTTGAAAATGAACCAGGTTATTTCCTGGTTGAAGCTTCAATCAGTCCTACCAACAATATAAAAGTGTTTATTGATGCTGATCAGGGAGCTTCTATTGACAAGCTGGCTTATTTAAACCGGGCTCTTTCTAAACAATTGGAAGAAACCATGTTTCCAAATGGCGATTTTTCGATGGAAGTATCGTCACCAGGGCTTGAGGAGCCTCTTAAATTATACCGTCAATATGTAAAAAATATTGGTCGCCTGGTAGAGGTGCTGCAAAAAGACGGGATAAAAAAAGAAGGCAAATTAATCAGTACTTCAGAAAAAAAAATTTTAATAGAAGAAGAAAAAGGAAAAAACAAAAAGAAAGAAATAGTGCAACATATCATTTCTTTCGAAAATATAAAAACAACAAAAATTCAAATAAAAATTTAAGACAGCTATTAGCTGTTAGCTATAAGCTAATAGCTAAGGGCCAAAAGCTAAACACTATGTCCAGTATTAATCTGATTGATGCCTTCCAGGAATTTAAGGAAGCGGAAAATATTGACCGCCCTACAATGATGAAAGTGGTAGAGGATGTATTTAAGACTTTGCTGAGAAAAAAATTTGGAAGCGATGAAAATTTTGATGTGATTGTAAATGCAGAAAAAGGGGACCTTGAAATTATGCGTCGTCGCACCATAGTGGAAGACGGGCAGGTGAATGATCCTCTGGCCGAAGTGGCTTACAGCGATGCCGTAAAGATTGAACCCGACTTTGAGGTGGGTGAAGAATTGTATGAAGCCATGGACATGTATGACTTTGGCCGTCGTGCTATTCTTGCTGCCAAACAAACATTGGCAAGCCGGATCAGCGATCTGAAAAAAAATGCATTGGCAAAAAAATATAGTGAAAGAGCTGGTGATATTATCAATGCAGAAGTGTACCAGGTTTGGAAAAAAGAAATACTGCTGCTTGATGAAGAAGGCAATGAGCTGATACTTCCCAAGAGTGAGCAGATTCCGCAGGATTATTTTAAAAAAGGAGAAACGATCAGGGCTGTAGTGAAGAAAGTGGATATGAGGAATAATTCTCCGGTCATTATCCTTTCAAGAACATCTCCGGAATTTCTGGCCAAACTGTTAGAAATTGAAGTACCAGAAATCTTCGATGGCCTTATTGTTATCAAAAAGATTGTTCGTGATCCGGGTGAAAGGGCAAAAGTAGCCGTGGAATCTTTTGATGATCGCATTGACCCTGTTGGAGCCTGCGTAGGAATGAAAGGTAGCCGTATTCATGGAATCGTGCGGGAATTGAAAAACGAAAATATAGATGTAATCAACTGGACAAGTAATATTCAATTGCTGATTCAACGATCACTTACTCCGGCCAAGATCACCAGTATGGAACTTGATCATGAAAACAAACATGCTAACGTTTACCTGAAACCAGACCAGGTTTCTTTAGCTATTGGTCGCCGGGGTGTCAATATAAAACTGGCATGTGAACTTACGGGATATGAACTGGATGTTTATCGTGATAACGAAGGGGAGGTAGAAAAGTTCGATATTGATCTTGATGAGTTTAGTGATGAAATAGAAACCTGGGTGATAGAAGAATTAAAACGCATTGGCTGTGATACGGGAAGAAGTGTTCTTGATCTTACAACAGAAGAATTGGAACGAAGGACTGATCTTGAAAAAGAAACTATTGAAGAAGTAAGAAAAGTATTAAAAGAAGAATTTGATAAAGAATAAGCTCCCATCCCCGCTTCAGGCGGGGGTGTTTGTAAGTATAACAGAAGGCAAAATAGAATAAAATTAAAATCCGTCGCAGACGGATTTGGGTAAAGAGTTAATATGTCAGAAACTACGACACTACGTTTAATGGCTGCGGTCAAAGAGTTTAACATCGGGAAAGATACCCTTGTGGATTTTTTGGTTGGTAAAGGGTTTAGCAAAGATGATCTGAAGCCGACATCAAAGCTTACTGATGAAATGTACCGTGCTCTCCAGATGGAGTTCCAGAGTGATAAGGTCGCTAAATTAAAAAGTGATCAGATTGATCTTCCAAAGGGCGGCGCTGCTGAATTAAAGAAAAAGAAAGACGAGGAAGAAATTATTTTCAAAAAAGAAAAAGAAGAAAAAAAGACCACTAAAAAAATAGAGCCGAAAGAAGAAAAAGCTCATATAGTTGAAGTCCCCGTCGTAACTGAAGTAACTAAGATTGAAACACCGGAATTGGAAGGCCCCAAGGTTATCAAGACAATTGATCTTTCAACAATAGATTCCACCACCAGACCTAAAAAAGAAACAAAGTCTGCCCGTTCTGAAAAAGGCAAAAAAGCTGAAGTAAAAGAAAAGAAGCCAGTTGATAAAAAGAAAGGAAAGAAAAGTGAAGTTAAAGAAGAGGAAGTAATTATTCCGGAAATAACACCGGAACAAGAAACGCCTGTTATTGAAAATATACGTGCAGAAAAAATAGAGGGTCCTAAAATTCTTGGAAAGATTGAGTTGCCTTTTGATAATGACACAAGACCTAAAAAAGATGAAAAACGCAAAAGGAAACGTATCCCGATAGAAAAGAAAGAGATAAAAAGGGAAGATGCAATTAAAGATAAGGATAAAAGAGAGGGAGGATTTAACAGGAATCTTAATCGGGGAGGCGGAGACAGAAGAGGTGGAAGCGGAGCATCAAGCGGAAGAAGAGACAGGCATCATGAAGTAAAAGAAATTGATGAAAAAGAAATTCAGGAAAAAATAAGAGAAACTCAGGCTAAGCTGGCTGGCGCTGGCGGTCGTGGTAAAAGCCTTAAAGCAAAATATCGGAAAGCCAAGCGGGAAGAAATGTCAGAATCTGCTGGTGAAACTGATACTAGTAATAAACTCCAGTTAACAGAATTTATCAGCGTAAGTGAGCTAGCCAGCCTGATGGATGTGAATTTTGCTGATGTGATCGGTAAATGTATGGGCCTTGGTATTATGGTTTCTATTAATCAACGCCTGGATGCGGAAGTAATCGAACTCGTAGCCAGTGAATTTGGTTTTGATGTGGAGTTTATCGATATGGAAAAACAGATGGAAATAGAAGAGGTGGATGATGAGGATGTGGAAGAGGAACTGCAATCCCGTTCCCCCATTGTTACTATTATGGGACACGTTGATCATGGTAAAACATCATTACTTGACTATATAAGAAGAGCAAATGTAGTGGCAGGTGAAGCCGGAGGTATCACGCAGCACATAGGAGCCTATCAGGTAGAACTTCCAAATGGAAAAGAAATAACGTTTCTTGATACCCCCGGTCACGAAGCATTTACTGCCATGCGTGCCCGCGGCGCCAAGGTTACTGATATTGCAGTAATCGTTATTGCTGCAGATGATGCAGTGATGCCACAAACCAAAGAAGCAATCAGCCATGCTCAGGCTGCGGGGGTTCCCATGATATTTGCTATAAATAAGATTGATAAAGATGGAGCCAATTCTCAAAAAATATATGAACAGCTTTCTCAAATGAATTTGCTGGTGGAGGCATGGGGTGGTAAATATCAGAGCCAGGACATTTCAGCCAAAAAAGGTTTGAATATTGACCAGCTGCTTGAAAAGATTTTATTGGAAGCAGAATTATTGGATCTGAAAGCTAATCCGGATCGTGAAGCAAGCGGTACCATCATTGAAGCTACTTTAGATAAAGGACGTGGGTATGTTGCCACTGTTTTGGTTCAGAATGGAACGATGCGAATCGGAGACCTGGTAGTAAGCGGCCAGCATTTTGGAAGAGTGAAAGCAATGTTTAATGAAAGAAATAAAAAAGTAGCGGAAGCACCGCCAGCCACACCGGTTCTTATTCTTGGTTTGAATGGTGCGCCGCAGGCCGGTGAAAAATTCAAAGTTTATGAAGATGAAGCAGAAGCAAAAGAAATTGCTTATCGTCGTGCTCAAATTCTTCGTGAACAGGGAATACGTACTAAAAAACATATTACACTTGATGAAATAGGCCGCCGTCTTGCTTTAGGAAATTTTAAAGAATTAAATGTAATTATTAAAGGAGACGTGGATGGTTCCGTTGAAGCATTAAGTGATAGTTTACAAAAACTCAGTACACAGGAAATTGTCGTAAGGGTCATTCACAAAGGGGTAGGACAAATAACTGAAAGTGATGTTACACTGGCCAATGCATCAGATGCTATTATTATCGGCTTCAATGTTCGTCCTTCACTACAGGCCGCAAGACTTGCCGAGAATGAAGCAATAGAAATTAAACTGTATTCCATCATCTATAAAGCCATTGATGAACTCAAGATGGCGATGGAAGGAATGCTGGAACCCACAATACAGGAAAAAATTGTAGCCAATGTCGAGATTCGTGAAGTATTCAAATTTGATAAAGCAATCGTGGCTGGTTGTTATGTATTAGATGGCAGGATAAAGAGAGATTCAAAAGTTCGTCTCATCCGCGATGGTATTGTTATCTATCCAACCGGAGAAGGCGCCCATGCCGAGCTGGCATCATTAAAAAGATTTAAAGATGATGCAAAAGATGTACAGGCGGGTATGGAATGTGGATTGACTATAAAAAATTACACTGATATTAAAGTTGGAGATATTGTGGAAGCTTTTGAAGAAGAAGAAGTAAAGAGAACTTTGTAGCAGCTTCTCGCCTCAAGCTGCTTGTTGCAAGCAGGTAGTGAGTGGCATGCAGCAAGAAGCCTCCGGCTGAAACTTTTGTTAAATAGAAGAACTAATTCTCAGGCTTCAATTATCAAAATTACTTTTGAATTACATCTGTTTGGGTTATGAAAAAAATTATTTCTCTTGGGTTGTTCATGTCTTTATTTACAGTGGTTCAGGCACAACCGGCTAAAGTAATAGCTGATAAAATTCTCGGTATAGTTGGCGACAAGATCATTCTGCATTCTGATATTCAGAATACCATTGCCGATGCCTTAAGAAATGGCGGCACTGTTCCGGATAATGCTTCTTGTGTTGTTATGGAGCAGGCGCTGGTATCAAAAGTGTTGATGCTTCAGGCAATAAAAGATTCAATTCCCGTTACAGAGGATGAAATAGAAGCTGACCTTGATAACAGGATACGCCGTTATATTAATATGTATGGTACGCAGGAAGCCCTGGAGGAAATAGCCGGGAAGAGTATTTACCAGATAAAAGAAGATGCAAGAGAAACGGTGAAAGAACAGAAACTTGCCGAAGGCATGCAGAAAAAGATTGTGGAAAATGTACACATCACTCCCAATGAAGTGAAAGAAGTGTATAATAAAATTCCAAAAGACAGCCTTCCGTTTTTTGAATCAGAATTAGAAATTGGACAAATTGTTTTTTATCCCAAAGCCAATCGTGATCTGGAAAGATATGTGATGGATGAGCTGATGAATTATAAAAAACAGGTAGAGTCGAAACTTGCCACTTTTGAGCAGCTGGCAAAACGTTATTCCGATGATCCGGGAAGTAAGGAACGTGGCGGAGAATACCAGGTAAACCGGAATGAAAAAACATGGGATCCTAATTTTCTTGCCGCCTGTTTCCGGTTAAAAAAAGAAGGAGATATGATTGGTCCTGTAAAATCTAAATTTGGCTATCATCTTATTCAGCTGGTACAACGGGTCGGAGACGATTTAGTAATCCGGCATATACTTCGTATCCCGACTATTACCGATATAGAAGTCAGGCAAACAATTGCAAAAGCTGATTCAATAAGAGCTAAAGTTCTATCCGGGCTGATGAGTTTTGGAGCGGCTGCCACAAGATATGGCGAAGATGAACAGCAAAAATTTGCCGGTCCTTATTTTCTTGGCAGAGACGGAGCTCCATATGTAACCATTGACCAGTTGGATAAAGATCTTGTAGCCATGCTGAGTACTCTTAAGCCAGGTGAATATTCCCAGCCTGTTGTCTATGACCAGGATGGCAAAAAAGCCGTTCGGGTTGTTTATTATAAATCCCGTACGGAGCCACATCGCCTGAACATGAAAGATGATTTCAGCCGTATTTCTCAAATGGCGCTGGATGAAAAAAAGGCGAAGGCCCTTGATAAATGGCTTACTAATAAAATCCCCACTTATTACATCATGATTGATGATGAATTAAAAAGCTGCGGGCAATTAAGCAAATGGGCAAAAAATTCTTCCGAAAAAGCATTTTAATTCAGCCGTAAACTGTATGAATTAATAACGAATGATCACTTTACCAGGATTAATTAGGATTCAACCCTTAACTTTGCGCCTTGCCTGCCGAAGCCTTTGGCGTAGGCACGGCTTCCTACTTGCATAATAATGAGTGATCCCATCAAACATGAATGTGGCCTTGCTTTTATCCGTTTACGAAAGCCCTTTTCGCATTATCACCAAAAATATGGTACCGTTTTATGGGGATTAAATAAGCTGTATCTCCTTATGGAGAAACAACATAACCGCGGACAGGATGGCGCCGGCATTGCAACAGTAAAATTAGACGTTGAACCGGGATACCCGTTTATGAATCGTTTGCGTACAAATGTTACGCAGGCCATTGCAGATATTTTTCAGCAAGTAGGAAAAGAAATTGAAGAACTGGAAAAATATCATCCCGGAATAAAAAATCATCCCGGTCTAATGAAAGGACATGTGAGTTTTCTTGGTGAATTATTATTGGGCCATTTACGGTATGGTACGCAGGGAAAAAACAAACTGGAGTACTGCCATCCGTTTATCAACCGCGATACAATTCCTGTACGCAACCTGGCATTGGCCGGAAATTTTAATATTGTCAACTCTGATGAACTCTTAGCTCTTGCAGGTAAAGAACCACATGAAACAACCCGCTTCAGTGATCTTGCTGCGATGATAGAGTTGATGCACACTTTTCTTTGCAGGGAAGATGAAGAATCACCTCAGAAAATGGATATTAAAAAGGTTTTGAAAAAGGCTTTGCCTTTATTTGATGGAGGTTTTCATGTGGGAGGAATGACGGGCAATGGAATTGGTTTTGTTTTCAGAGATGCACACGGCATTCGTCCTTCTTACTATTATATTGATGATGAAGTGGTGGTTGCTGCATCTGAAAGAGCCGCTATCAGAACATCTTTTAATGTGAATGAAAATGAAGTGAAAGAATTGATGCCCGGGCAGGCATTGATTGTGGATGAAACCGGTGTAATTGAAATTGCACAGATCCTTGAACCAAAAGAAAGAAAAGCCTGCAGCTTTGAACGCATTTATTTTTCCCGGGGCAGCGACGAAAAAATTTATAAAGAAAGAAAAGCTCTGGGTTATAATTTAAGCGAACCGGTACTTAACGCTATTGATCATGATTTAAAAAACACTATCTTTTCTTTTATTCCCAATACGGCGGAAACAGCTTTTTACGGAATGGTAAAAGGAATGGAAAATTATCTGAACAAAGTAAAATTTGAGAGAATACTAAGCTGGGGAAAAGACCTGCCTGCCGGACAGGCAGGATATGATGAAGAGAAGCTACGGGAGATGATCAATCGCCGCATCCGTATTGAAAAGATTGCCATCAAAGATGTAAAGATGCGGACTTTCATTACTGAAGACGCCGGAAGAAGTGAAATGGTACAGCATGTGTATGATATTACTTATGGTACAGTAAGAAAAGGATTGGATACACTGGTGGTAATTGATGATTCTATTGTAAGAGGAACAACACTAAGAGAAAGTATTATAAAGATGCTGGCAAGGCTGGAGCCTAAGAAGATTATTATTATTTCATCATCACCACAAATACGCTACCCTGATTGTTATGGCATTGACATGAGCAAGATGGGAGAGTTTATTGCATTTCAGGCAGTAGCGGCTTTATTAAAAGAAAGAGAGAAAGAAGAGTGTCTGCAGGAGTTGTACAATCATTGCAAAGAACTGCAACGCAGTAACCAGCTACATACAGAAAATGTAGTAAAGCGTATTTACAAAATGTTTACTATTGATGAGATCACCAATAAAATAGCCCAGTTGGTAACTCCACCCGATCTGCAAATTCCTGTACAGGTTATTTATCAGACAATTGAAAATCTACATACTGCCTGCCCCAATAATCTTGGAGATTGGTACTTCACCGGCAACTACCCAACCCCCGGTGGCAACAAAGTAGTGAACAAAGCTTTTATGAATTATGTAGAAGGAAAGAATGTGAGAGGCTACTAATTAAAATTCCAAAATTCAAATCTCAACTTTAAATTCCTGATCAAATAAACATTTATTTGTAATTTTATTAAAACAATCTCCGGTTTGAAAACTCTTTTACTCATTCGTCATGCCAAAAGTAACTGGGATGATCCTGGGCTGAGTGATTTTGAAAGACCACTCAATGAACGGGGAAAAAAGGATGCTCCTAAAATGGCTGACCGCCTTCATGAAAGAGGAATAAAAATAGATGCATTTATTTCCAGCCCGGCTAAACGGGCAAAAAAGACTGCGGAACAATTTGCAAAGCGGTATAAAAAAGAGGAGAATGAAATTATTCTAAAGACAGAACTTTACATGGCAGGAGAAAATAATTTTTATGAAGCAATTGAAAAGCTTGATGACGACTATGACTGCATTGCTATATTTTCTCATAATCCCGGTTTAACAGAATTTGCAAATAGTCTTACCGAAGCCAACACTGATAATATTCCTACCTCAGGCATATTTGCTGTATCCATTGATACAAAGAAGTGGAGCAAACTCAGGGAAGCAAGAAAGAATTTTTTATTCTTCGATTATCCCAAAGCTGGAGTTGAGTGATTTTTTTTACACTAACAAGCAGGTTTATTTCCACCCGGAAAAGATTTACGGTAAATTGTTTATAAATACCGGGAAATATATTTCACCAGGCTGAAGTTAACAGCAAAGAAAAGGTTGGTGCCAAGAACAGCAATATGAGCTTTTAAAGTGGAAGTCAGATCAGTTGGTTTAATAATCGATACAATAGTTAAACGAATGAGCTTCGTTCAAAGTTTGAAGCAAAGAAAAATCTTTCTGGTTTAAGCAAAAAGCAATTCGTTTACCGGAAAGATAACTGGCCAGGTATTCCTGTTCGGGTTGTCCCGGAGTAGGAATCAAAATACTTTTCTTTTTCATTTTTGCAATATCCATCACAGTACTATAGCCGGTTCTGCTTATTACAAATTCCGCTTTTTTCATTTCTTTGTTCAATATTTTTGAAGGAAGATGATTATGAAAGCGGATGTTGTTGGTAGATGGAATTATATTCTCAGCAGAAGGCAATCCTCTTACGATAGTGGCGGTTCCGTTATAATGAGCTATTTCCCCGATAATTTTTTCCTCCAACAAAGTTCGATGGGGTTCGGGGCCGGAAAGAATGATCAACAGATGATCTTTTTTTTCTTCTGCCTCTGTTTCTTCTCCATAGGAGTCCTTACGGACAAATCTCGATAAGGGGCCAATGTATTTTACGGGGATATCCGGAAGTTTTTCAGGATGCGATAATTCCCCGGCAAGATTGTCTTCATTTTCATCATCAGGAACCCAGCATTCATTAAAATGATTGATGAATTTGTAGTTCCATTGCCGTAAAATTTTTTCGCTCCATTTACCGAAGGGACTTTTGATCGTAAGCTGGTGAGCAATAAAAACAGAAAAAATTTTATCGTGGTATAAACCATAACGGTTATCAGAAATCACCCCATCAAATCCATATTTGCTTACCTGTGCTTTCAGCCAGTTGTTTTCATCTTTTATTGCCCGAAGAATTTTCGGGACCTGCAACAAAATTTTACCCGCTACACCGGATGCCGAATAACGAATACGATATCCTTTCAATGGTATAAAAGGAAGATTGGGGAATTCTTCCCTCAGTAGTTTTTCCTGTGCTTTTTCTCCTGCAAGCCAAACAGTACAATTAATCGCAATTAGTTCTTTAATGATTGGAATGCAGCGGGTAGCATGACCCAAACCCCAGTCGAGAGGAGCAATAAGCAGCTTTTTGCCTGTAAAGCGGGTCATGTTAATTTTCGATATCATTTTTCAATAACATAATAAATTGCCCGTAAAATAGTTTAATTTGAAATCCATTTATGTTCAGAAAATATAAAATATTATTTGTGTTGTTTTTAGCCGGCATGTTAGCCATGGGTTGTCAAAAGAACTTTTATACCAGCAAAGCTAAGAACAGCGATTGTGGCTGCCCGAATAAAAAAGGAATGGTTGGTTATTAACTTTACAGGACGATGAAGAACCAGAACCGAAATATTATGATGCTGCTGAAAATCGAGTTCCTGACCGAACAGAAAGTTGAACAGGAAGTGGAGCAGCTTAATGAAATCCTTCTTAAAACCGAAACACCGGATAATTTTTGCATCGTCCACGAATTGGCACAACGCATCAGCATTACCCGCAAAAGAAAAAAACTGTTGGATGTTTTTCGACAATCTGAGCTAAAAGCGTTCTGGTTTTTGATAAATAAAAACTGAATCCGGATATTTTCATCTGCAATAATTTCACAAGCCGGATTTAAAATGGAGCCAGTCTCATGGAGTTCATTACAAAAATTATTTTTGAAATCTTTTATCGTACTTCATCTGATTTCATATTTAGTTTTTATAAAGTAAGCAAGAAATAAAAAATCATTATTCTAACTGTGGCTCCACATATTTTTCATCCCGAGGCTTCAGGCGATTGCGAATAATGAGGCGGGCGCAGGTATTCCAGCGAAGGATAGCATCATCATTTCCGGCAGGACGGATGGCCTCAGCTTTTTCATAATGATCCATTGCATCACTCAACCATTCATAGGTAATAAAACTGCCGTCAGGTATGTTTTTGCCCAATAAAGATTTCCCTTTCCGTTCGCAGATAATACCGCTGTAATATTGACGTTCATATTCGCCGGAAAGCCGGTGCAACAATTTTTTTGCCTCATTTACGTCTGCGGGGGAAGGTGCGTTGAACTCATCGGTAATTGCCAGCAACATGATAACAATCGCTTTACTGTTTTTCGGGTCAACTTCCAGTATATCAAGACAAATACTTTCTGCCAGCTTCGGCTCATTCAACAAGCGGTATCGCTCTGCTTTTTCAAGTGCCTCAGGAATACTTTCTATTGAAATTTTTTTTAGTTGCAACATGACTGAATAGTTTGAATAATTAAAAGAATTTTTCGAGGGCAGGAAAATTTTATTAGATGAAATTTACGATTTAGTCCCGATAGTTATCCTGAGGAATTCATTTCTTTCCTGAAAACATTCTAAAAATTCTTTTCAGCGGGTCATAAAACCTGTCAGCTACTCTTTCTTTTAGAGGGATAATGGCATTATCAGTGATTTTTATTTCTTCAGGGCACACGTTTGTGCAGCATTTAGTGATATTACAAAAACCAATTCCTTCAGTTTTCTTCAAATCTTCCCGCCGGTCTTCCATATCCAGGGGATGCATTTCCAGAGCTGCAGTATACACAAAAAACCGGGGTCCGATGAATTCATCATGCAGGTGATGCTCCCTCAACACATGACATACATCCTGACATAAAAAACATTCAATACATTTTCTGAATTCCTGCACCCGGTCAATATCTTCCTGAAACATCCGCCAGGTTCCATCGGCTGCGTCCGGTGGCCGCGGTTTGAATTTTTTTATTTTTTTCTTTACCCTGAAATTCCATGAAACATCCGTAACTAAATCTTTTATATGTGGGAAGGCTTTCATGGGTTGTATAGTCACGGGCTTGTCAACGGGAAGATCACTCAACCTTGTCATACACATCAGTTTCGGCATACCATTAATCTCGGCAGAACAGGAACCGCATTTCCCCGCCTTGCAATTCCATCGCACAGCCAGGTCATTGGCTTCTGTTGCCTGTATCTGGTGCACAGCATCCAGCACTACCATTCCTTCTGCTACTTCAGTAGAATAAGATTCATACTTTCCTCCAGCAGAATCACCACGCCATATTTGAAAATTAACTATTGCCATTATTTCATCTCTTGAATTATTTGTTTTAAGTCATCACGCATTTCCGGATAAATTTCTTTTCTTATCTGCATTTGTCCATCTCCATCTTTGTAAATTATGGAATTGAATTTACCATTTTTTTCATCCTTTGCCGGATAGTCTTCGCGGAAATGTGCACCCCGACTTTCTTTTCTTTCAATAGCTGCTATAGTTATGGCTTCTGATACTGTCAGAAGATTTTTAAGATCCAGAGCTGTGTGCCAGCCTGTATTATATTCACGGTTGCCTGTCACATAAATATTTTCTGAACGCTTATACATCAGTTTTAAATGTTCAACAGCACGAAGCATTTCTGATTCAGTTCTTACAATTCCTACCAACTGTTGCATCATCTCCTGTAAAGCATGTTGTACATCAAAGGGATTATCTCCTTTCTCTCTTTCAAAACCTTCCAACGCCCATTT
>JAHEZE010000104.1 GCA_023251235.1 Sphingobacteriales bacterium
AGTTTATAAAAGCAAAACCAATAAGCTGGCAACCGGGAAAAACAAAAACATGGGATGGCGTAAAAGAAGGATTACATTTTGTTTGGAATCAAAAAGCATTATTAGGCGCTATCAGTCTTGACATGTTTGCCGTTTTATTCGGTGGAGCTGTTGCATTGCTTCCGGTGTTTGCAAAAGACATTTTACATGTGGGGCCGCAACTTCTCGGTTGGTTAATGGCCGCAACTTATCTTGGAAATTTTGTTGCTATAGCAGGACTTACTTCAAGTCCATTAAAAAAGAAACAGGGCAAAACATTATTATATATGGTAGCCGGTTTTGGCGTATGCATTTTAATTTTCGCCATTTCAAAAAATTTCTGGCTCAGTTTTGCAGCTCTGTTTGTCAGTGGATTGTTTGATGGTGTAAGTGTTATCATCCGCGGAACAGTTGTTCAACTATTTGTGCCGGATGAAATGCGTGGCCGGGTATCAGCAGTTAATTCCATGTTTGTAAATTCTTCCAATGAATTAGGACAGTTTGAAAGTGGCGTTGCTGCAACTGCAATGGGCACCGTACCCTCTGTAATTTTTGGCGGATGCATGACATTGCTGATTACAATATTTACATGGTTTAAAGCCCCGGGATTACGTAAATTCGAATATTAGAATTTTGATTCCGGCTTTTGTTCCAGGATTGGGCTTTCGTTGCAAGTTTACCCAGAGCAAAGCGAAGGGCACACTTCAACGCCTGTAAACCTATTTAGCAAAAAGAATCTTTAAACTTCTAAACTATAAACTATGCACCGCCGATCATTCATTCAAACTTCTGCTCTTACACTCGGAGCATTAACCATTGCACAGCAAAAAATATTTTCCGCCTTCTTTCAGCAGGCATGGAAAATAACAATGCTTACTGATAGCATTGGAATATTTACGGAGAAAGGCGGAACCATTGCCTTCCTTCTTTCAAAAAAAGGGATTGTGGTAGTAGATGCCCAGTTTCCTGATACAGCCCCGCATTTGATAGATGAATTAAAAAAGAAAAGTGAAAAACCTTTCAGTTTGCTTATTAATACTCATCATCATTTTGATCATACTGCCGGCAATATTGCATTTAAAGGAATTGTACAACATGTACTGGCACATGAAAACTCTTTAAAAAATCAAAAAAATGTTGCAGTTGCAAATAAATCAGAAGACAAACAACTTTACCCCGACCAGACTTATACCGATACCTGGTGTCAGAAATTCGGTAAAGAAAAAATTTGTTTATACTACTATGGTGCAGGTCATACCAATGGCGATAGTGTAATTCATTTTGAACATGCCAACATCGTTCACATGGGCGACCTGATGTTTAACCGCCGCCATCCATTTGTTGACCGCGGCGCCGGTGCCAATATAAAAAACTGGATGGAAGTGCTGAATAAAACTGTAAATAAATTTGACAGCAAAACAAAATTCATCTTTGGTCATGCAGGCGATGGTTACAATGTAACCGGCACAGCCGATGATCTGAAAAAATTTGGCGATTACTTAGATGCTGTTTTAAAATTTACCGAAAGCGAAATAAAAGCCGGCAAAACAAAAGAAGAGTTTTTAAAAAATACTGCCTTACCCGGAGCATCTGAATGGAAAGGGGATGGAATATCCAGACCGCTGACTGCTGCGTGGGAGGAATTGACGGCGAAATAAATTACTAAAACGAAAACTTATTTTTTTCAGTAATGCCTTTCCAATTATCAGTTCTGAATGGTGATGCAGGAAATCCTTCCTTATTAAAAAGATTGTCTTCGCCTGCATCATCTGTCCAACCAAAACGAACAGCAACGGGATTGCTGACTTCATCACTGAACACAATCAGATGATCACCTTCAATCATCGCTTTTGCATAACGAAACTGTTGATCGCTGCCGGCAATTTCAAATCCTTTTACATACCCATATTTATCTTTTGCCATTAAACCCGTTCCTGCATGTGTAAATGAAACAATAATTTTATTGCCTTCCACTTTCATGGATTGATATAACGGGCCGCTGTATTCTATATTTTTTTCATACACATTGTGTAGGGCAATAGCGGCAAGTCGTTTGCCAACATCCTGTTTGTTTCTTGGATGTATATCATTGGAAGTTCCAATATCAGTTGTAACAGCCATGCCGGTATTTGGCAATGATAAGGTCATGGTTTGTGCTTCACGCAATTCTCCCCATGTACTTCCGTTTTTACTGTTGCCATTTGCTGAATTAAAACTTGCCAGCTGCACAAAATAAAAAGGAAAATCACCCTGGTTCCAATGCTGACGCCAGTCTGTTATCATCAACGGAAATGCTTTTCGGTATTGGTACGCACGGCCTGCATTTGATTCACCCTGGTACCAGATAGCTCCTTCAATGGCATAAGGAATTAATGGATTCAGCATGGCATTAAATAATAAAGTGGGATAATCATTTGGGCCAACAGATGAATTTCCTTTCATTACTGATTCTATTTTATACAACCACCCTCCTGCTAATGATTGAATTTTATTTTCGATTGTTATTTTTAAATCCACTTCATCACCATAAATGCCGCCACCACCGCCTGTATCTTCTACACGAACAGCAATACTATTTTTTCCAGCTTTTAAAACTCCTGCAGGAATATTGTATTTCCTTTTTTGATTGTACGCATTGGTGCTACCCACTTTTGTTCCGTTTATATACGTTATATCGTTATCATCAATCATTGCTAATTCCAGGGTGGCTGCTTTGCCTGCATCCGCTACTGAAATTTCTATTGTTTTACGAAACCAAACAAAACCATCCAGACCATCAAGACCTTGATACTCCCATAAAGAAGGAAGTTTCATATGCGGCCATTTACTGTCATCAAATGAATCATTTTTCCATGAAGCTGCATCCGCATGTTCATCAAAAGCTCCAGGTATAGATGCTAATTTTTTCTTCATGGCCTCTGCCTTTACTTTACCCAATGAGTCAAGGTTTAAAGAAGGCATTCCTGCAATCATGCTTTTAAATTCATCACTGTTTTCAAATGCTTCACGGCTTGTCCAAGTCTCAGAATGTGTGCCGCCCCAGGAAGTATGGATAAGACCAATCGGTATTTTTAATTCATTATATAATTCTCTTGCAAAGAAAAAACCTACTGCAGTAAAATCGCCGACAGTTTGCGGACTGCAAATCTTCCATTCACCACCAATAATATCGTTCTTCGGCATTGCACTTACGTCTTTTGGAACAGCGAAATGATGGATCATTGGATAGTTGGCAGAGGCAATGTCTTTATCCGCATTAATGGCTCCCTTAACACTGAATTCCATATTCGATTGACCGGAACAAATCCATACTTCACCAACCAAAATTTCATTGATCGTAATTGTGTTTTTTCCTTTTATTACCAAAGTAAAAGGCCCACCGGCGCTTTCTGCATCAAGCTTTACCATCCATTTACCGTTTTTATCAGCTTTAATATTTTTTATCTGTTTATTGAACTGCACCACAATTTTTTCGTTGGCAGCAGCCCAACCCCACACAGGGATTGGCTTGTTGCGTTGAAGCACCATATTATCTCCAAAAATTTTTGGAAGGCTGACATTAGCATATACAATGAAGGAAATAAGAATTACTATCGGAAGGAGTAATAATTTTTTCATAACAAAAATAAGTTTTGATTTGACAATTTATTAAACTTAACTCATACCGGGTACAAAATATTTTTTCAATTAATTTGCCGGCACACCGGGCAACTGATGAACAGACAATATTTATATAAAGTAAATTGAAGTTACTATTTCACTGTTCCAATTAATTTTTCCAAAACAAAATAGGTAATCGGGCAAAATGTGGAATTTTTTAAAGTAAGTTCCTTCCTTTTTATAAACACATCTTCATCGGTATAGGGGAAGCGGCGGCAATCGGATGGTCGTTCATCATAAATAGAACAGTAATTATCAGCACCCAAAAAAGGACAGGGTTTGGCATTCGCCACAAAATCTCCTTCTTCGTCCACTACAAGGTATTTTTCAATAAAATCAGATTCCCGCATTTTCAAATGCCTGCTGATTCGCTTTATATCCGGTGTTTTAAACCGCGGTGAATAATTCTTACAGCAATTGGAACATTGCAGACAGTCTATTTTTTCAAATGCTTCTTTATGCAGGTCAGGCAAAGCTTTCAACACTTTGTTCTTCTCCGCTTTTTGCAAATATTGTTTATACTTTTTCTGATTATCTGCAGATTTTTTTTCCCAATTTTTCAGAATATCCTCTCTCATTGCACAAAGAAACAATCTCTTTTCCACAGTGCAACAATCATCCTGTTTTATACTCCTGCCACCTTAACTTTGCGGCCTGAATAATTACTACTTATGAATCCTTTTGAACAACAAGCAAACGAATTTACTACCCGCCACATCGGACCCAATGACTATGAAACAAAGCAAATGCTGAAAACAATTGGTGAAACCAATCTTGCTTCTTTAATCACTAAAACTGTTCCTTCTTCCATCCGCATGCAAAAGGGATTAGACCTTCCCTCTGCTATGAGTGAACATGAATATCTCCAGCATATAAAAGAAATTTCCGGCAGCAATAAACTTTTTAAAAATTATATCGGCCAGGGCTATTATGACACGATTATTCCATCCGTTATTCTTAGAAATGTTTTTGAAAACCCGGGTTGGTATACTCAATACACTCCTTACCAAGCAGAAATTTCTCAGGGTCGCCTGGAAAGTCTGTTGAATTTTCAAACGATGGTTTGCGATTTAACAGCTCTACCCATTGCCAATGCCTCTCTATTAGATGAAGCAACAGCAGCGGCAGAAGCCATGACCATGTTTTTTAATTTTCTCAACAAAAAGGATCATATAACTCACCCAAAGTTTTTTGTTGATGAGGAAATTTTTCCGCAAACAAAAGATGTATTGCATACAAGGGCCAGACCAATTGGAATTGAAATCATTACCGGCAATTATAAAACGGTAACAATAGATTCCACCTTTTGCGGGGCAATTGTTCAATACCCCAACGATAAAGGCATCATCGAAGACTATCGGGAGTTTATAAATCGTGTTCATGTTGCCGGAGCATTTGTTGTAATGGCAACAGACTTATTAGCTCTTACTTTACTTACACCTCCGGGTGAATTAGGTGCAGACTGTGCTATTGGTTCTGCCCAACGACTTGGAGTTCCACTTGGTTTTGGCGGACCACATGCTGCATTTTTTTCTGTAAAAGAAGAATTTAAAAGAAATATGCCGGGCCGTATTATCGGGGTAAGTGTGGATGCAAATGGAAACCGTGCATTACGTATGGCTTTGCAAACAAGAGAGCAACATATAAAAAGAGAAAAAGCAACATCCAATATTTGTACGGCGCAGGCCTTGCTGGCCAATATGGCTGCTATGTATGCAGTTTATCATGGCCCCTCAGGTTTAAAGAATATTGCAAAACGCATTGCAATACTAACACAAACTGTAGCTGAAGCAATTGAAGAAAGAGGATTTGAATTAGTATCCCGGAATTTCTTTGATACAATTACAATAAAAGTTGATGATAGTATTCCGATAAAAGAAAAAGCAACCCGTCAGCAGATCAATCTCCGCCACATTGATAATAAACATATCGGTATTTCAATTGATGAAACCACAATGATTGAAAATCTGTATGATCTTATCAATTGTTTTGAAAATGATAAGGACCCGGTTGCTTTCGATATTCATCAGGATGCAGAGTTGGATCATATTCCAGTGAACCTTTTAAGAACATCGGCATTTCTTACCCATCCGGTATTTAATATCCACCGTAGCGAAAGCCAGATGATGAGATATATCAAATCACTTGAAAACAAAGATCTGTCACTTAATACTTCCATGATTACGTTGGGAAGTTGCACCATGAAGTTAAATGCAGCTTCGGAAATGATTCCATTAAGCTGGAATCACTGGAGCAAAATTCATCCATTTGCGCCTGCTGATCAAACGGAGGGGTATCAACAAATTGTTGATGAATTATCAGCTTATCTCTGTGAGATTACTGCCCTCGATGCCTGCAGTCTTCAACCCAACAGCGGAGCACAGGGAGAATATGCAGGATTGTTAACGATAAGAGCCTATCACGAAAACCGGGGAGATCATCACAGGAAAATCATGCTGATTCCTATTTCAGCACATGGTACTAATCCTGCTTCGGCTGTAATGGCGGGTATGAAAGTAATTGTAGTAAAAGCCCTGGAGAATGGTTATATAGATATTACAGATCTGAAAGCAAAAGCAACAGAACATTCACCAAATCTTGCAGGCATTATGATCACTTATCCCAGTACATATGGCGTGTATGAAGAAACGGTAAAAGATATTACAGATATCATTCATGCACATGGAGGGCAGGTGTATATGGACGGAGCGAATATGAATGCACAGGTAGGATTAACTGCACCCGGTTTGATCGGCGCTGATGTTTGTCATTTGAACTTACATAAAACATTTGCCATTCCACATGGTGGCGGTGGCCCGGGTATGGGACCGATTTGTGTAAAGGAACATTTGAAATCTTTTTTACCTGATCATGCTTCATTGAATAAATACTCAACACTCAATAATCAAAATTCAATATTCAAAGCAGTCTCTGCTGCACCCTTTGGCTCAGCAAGTATATTGCTTATCTCCTACGGTTATATACGGATGCTTGGCAATGAAGGAGTGAAGGCAGCCACTGAGTATGCAATCCTGAATGCAAACTATATGAGAGCAAGATTGCAGAAAGATTTTGATATTCTTTATCTCGGTACAAACGGCACCTGTGCCCATGAATTTATTGTTGACCTGAGACCATTTAAAAAATCTGCTGAAGTAGAAGCGGAAGATGTGGCCAAGCGATTAATGGATTACGGATTTCATGCACCCACCATGAGTTTTCCTGTGCCCGGCACTATCATGATAGAGCCGACAGAAAGTGAAGACAAAGCTGAACTGGATCGTTTCTGCGATGCATTACTCAGCATACGCCAGGAAATAAAAGAAATTGAAGAAGGAAGAATGGATAAAAAAGATAACGTATTGAAAAATGCTCCGCATACCCAGTTTTCAGTGGTGAGTGGTGAGTGGAATAGACCTTATACACGGGAACAGGCTGCCTTTCCAATGTTCTATGTTATTCAAAATAAATTCTGGCCTTCGGTAGCAAGAGTGAATAATACTTTTGGTGACAGAAATTTAATCTGCACCTGCGAACCCATAGAAAGTTATATGGAAGTGGAAACATAATTACTAATAACTGCTACCGATTCCCTGTACAAAAGTACCTGCTGAATTATAAGTGTTGACCACTCCGTTCTCAGCATTTGTACCGCCAAGTTCTACAATAAGTTTCTTGCTGTTGTTACGAAACTGTATATTCCCGCTTGTGCCGCTTACAGATAATCGTAATCTCTCATCGCCATTATAATTGTTAACATAAACATCTCCGTTACCACTGGAGGTTTGTGTAAGTTTGATCGCTGCATAACCTGACGAATTATAAAGTGCAAGATAACCACCGGCACTGCTGTTTGATTGCAAGGCGGCACGGTTATTTCCATCGCTGTTGTTAATATAGATATTACCCCCACTGTATTCATTGCACATAGTCAACGTTCTGTTTCCTGAAGGATTGTATATCCCGATATAACCACCACCACCTTCCGAAGAACTGGTTAACCTTATATTTTCCTTACCGTTTCCATCTTCAACGCCAATGAATCCTTCATTCTTGGTAGTGTAAGTTATATTCACCAGTTTTTTACCCGAACTATTAAAAGTTTTAATAAGCCCCTTGCCTTCATCCTGGCTTACCCTTACCAATACATTGCCATTATCATCCACTACCTCAAATCTTTTTGCCTGTAATACATCCGGTGCACTTTTATAACTCCGGAATGCCATAAATACAGTGGCAAATGAAGCCAACATTAATATTACTATCCTTTTATAACGGCGATTGGTTGCCTCAAGTTTTTGAAGACGCATTTCTATGGATTCCATATAAAATAATTTTAGTAGAAAAGTTAATTCATTTCCAGGATTTCAACCTTAATTTCTGAAAAAAATGGTGAACTAATTTTAATTTCGCAAGCCCCGTTAATAGGGGCATTTTTTATTACCTTCATCAGGACTTTTCAAACGAATTATTTTCCGATATCCATCCTGACTTTTATATACATTAATAAATTCAAATATGACGAATCGGTTAGGTTTATCATTGAGCCATGATATTATTAAAGCACATAGTGGAGTCCCGATAACTATCGGGATAAAAGTGGAGACCCTGTCTGCCGGAGCGGCAGCGCAGACAGGGAAAGAAAGAGAAGGCTTGTCCGCCGAAGCCTTGGCGAAGGCGGGAACAACATTTACTATTCAATTACCAACCACCTAAAACAACTTAATGAAACAAATATTAAAGATATTTTTTCTGCTCCTTTTTCCTTCCATTTTGAATGCACAGAATAATCCTTATTGGGATAATCCGAAGCCTGAAGAAATTAGCAAAATGCGTACAGCATTCAACAATGAAGTGAATGACAGTACCCGGATGTACCTGGGCAAACGATTAGGACTTTATTATTTTGAAGTAAATACCGATAGCTCATTCTATTTTTTAGGAACCGAGTTGTTATTGGCGAAAAAATTAAAACTAAAATTATGGGAGGCAGACGCTTTGTGTGAAATAGGATATGTTAGTTCCTTAATGTCCAATTATACAAAAGCGTTAAGTTCCCTTTTAACTGCTTTGAAAATTGCAGAAGACAAAAGCAGTGAAAATGATATTTGGTTAATAGACTATTTTACTAAAGATAATAATCCTCAATCTGCCAGGCTTACTGTTCTTGCATCTACCTTACATAACCTGGGGCATTTGTATGGCTGGACCAGGAACACAGAAAAGCAACTTGCCTACTATTTACAATCATTGAACATTGCAATTAAGATAAGGGACTTAGCTCTATTATCCTTACTTCATATGAACATCGGCTATGTTTATTATAAGTTGAATAAATTGGATACTGCACTGGGTTATGAAAAAAAAGCATTGGATTATTCTGACACATCAGGATTTAAAAAATACAGAGGTTTGATTTTATCCAGGATTGGATATATAAAAATAAACCAGGGAAAATATGATGAGGCAAAAAAATATTTACTGATCTCAATAAAAACACATGAGGAACAATTGGTTTTTTCTTTTTTATCCGAAGCCTGTATATCATTGGCAGACCTGTTTTATAAGATGGGTAATTTAGATTCCGGTTTTTATTATGCCAGTAAAGGTTTGGAAGTCGCAAAGTCCACAGGCTACTCATATGATAATGTAGGTGCCTATAAATTACTTTCTTCCATTTACGAATCCAGGGGTAAAACAGACAGTGCATTTAAATATCAGAAACTTGCATTTGCTATTAATGACAGCCTGTTTAACATTGAAAAAAACAATCGATTTCAAAATATCAATTTGGAGGAGCAGCAACGTTTAATGGAACAGGAAAAAACTTATATAAAAACACAAAACCAGGCCAGAACTTATGCATTCCTGACAGGATTAGCAGTATTCCTGCTCATTGGGTTATTATTATTCCGCAACAACTGGCAAAAACAAAAAGCCAATAAGGTTTTAGAAACAACACTCACCAATTTAAAATCTACACAATCCCAACTCATCCAATCAGAAAAAATGGCTTCGTTGGGCGAACTCACTGCAGGCATTGCTCACGAAATTCAAAACCCGTTAAACTTCGTCAATAATTTTTCGGAAGTAAATAAGGAGTTAGTTGATGAACTGGAACAAGAAATAGATAAAGGGAATTATACCGATGCAAAAGCAATTGCAAAAGATATTAAAGACAACGAAGAAAAAATAAACCACCACGGCAAAAGAGCCGATGCAATTGTAAAAGGAATGCTTCAACACAGTAGAAGCAGCAGCGGGGTAAAAGAGCCGACAGATATCAATGCGTTGTGTGATGAATATCTCCGCTTATCATATCACGGCTTACGGGCAAAAGACAAATCATTCAATGCAACGATGAAAACTGACTTTGATAAAACAATCGGAAACATCAATATCATTCCGCAGGATATCGGAAGAGTGATTTTGAATTTACTGACCAATGCATTTTATGTTGTTGATGAAAAAAAGAAAAACCCCCATCCCCTAAAGGGGGGTGAAGAGGTTTACGAACCAATAGTTACTGTTTCTACCAGAAGACTCGGCTCCCCTTCAGGGGATGGGGGCAAAGTGGAAATAAGAGTAACTGACAACGGTAATGGCATTCCACAAAAAATATTGGATAAAATTTTCCAGCCCTTCTTTACTACCAAGCCAACAGGGCAGGGAACAGGATTAGGTTTATCGTTGAGTTATGATATAATAACCAAAGGACATGGCGGGGAGTTGAAAGTGGAAACAAAGGAAGCCCGCCCGGATGACCCGGTCGGACGGGGAGAAGGCACAACATTTATTATACAACTACCAATAATTAGTTAAGTATATAATAAAATATGAAAGCAAAATCAATAAAAGGAAAATCGCCGGAAGAAATCAGTGCAGCAATACAACAAAGTATGGCTGATGGATTCATGCCAACCCTGGCTATTGTATTTATCTCCATCAAACAGGACATCAAAGCTATTTGTGATATTTTGGACAAACAAGACATCAGCATATTTGGAGCAACGAGTTGTGGCGAGTTTATTGACGGAGAAATCAGCTACGGAGGAATAGCCATCCTGCTGCTGGATATGAAAAAAGCGGATTTTAAAATTTTGATTGAAAACTATCAAATTGGAAAAGAAGAAGTAGTAGCCAAAGCTATGGGCTTATCAGCATTAGAGAGTTTTAAAAACCCATCATTTCTTATTAGCAATAGTTTGGTAGTAGCTAAAATGTTGGACATGGAATCCAGCATAAAGGGTCTTGAAAGCG